>SCUY01000255.1 GCA_004322525.1 Lysobacter sp.
AGCAGCGGCGCGCCAGTCAATCCCGTGCTCGCGTCATGGAAGACATGACGTTGGACATGGCCGTGTCCGCTCAGTACGAGCACCTTCGGAAAGGGTTTGAGCAGTGCGAACAGCCGCAGACGGTCCGCCACGCGGAATGTCTGGCCTCCGTCGGGAAACAGCGGGATGTGAACGGCGATGACGAGCAGCCGGCGCGGGTCGGCGGTGCGCAGATAGCGTTCGAGAAAGGTGAACTGGTCGTCACGCAGACCGCCGATGTACGAGGGCCGCTGGCCCGGCAGGTAGACCACGTCATCCAGCACCACAAAGTTTGCCGCATGCTCCTCCCACGCGAAGGTGTCCGGGCCGAACTGATGACGGAAGCTCTGCAGCGCGTCCTCATCGCGCGTGGCGCCCAGGTCCATGTCGTGATTACCCGCCACATACAGCCATGGCGTGTGCAGCTGCGCGGTCACGTGCGCGACGGCGGGCAGCAGTGAGAGATCGTCGTTGACGATGTCGCCAAGCGAAAGACCAAGATCTGCCGCGGGGCGTTTCGGCGACACGCTGCGTAGCAGCGGCTGCACGATGTCACGATCGAAGTAATCGACATCCTGCAGCGACTTCGGCTGCGGATCGGCGAACACCAGTACGTCGAGCGGCTGCACTCTGCGCGGTGCTCGACGAAGGCCGAACCGTGGGCAGGCATCGGCTTTCCCGCTCTGGTTATCGTCCCTGGGTGCCTGTTGCGTGGCGCGTGGGCCATGCGCCCGGAATCCGGGAAGCTCGTCCGTGCGTCGTGGTGCCTCGAAGCCGGCCGGCTTGATCACGAACAGCGTGCGGCCTGGCACCGGCGACAGCTGGAAGTGACCCCGGGTATCGGTGGTAGCCAACTCGACACCATCGGAGACCCGGATACCGGCGAGCCCGCGTTCGCCCGGAGACTGACGGCCGTTCCCGTCACGGTCCTCGAATACGCGATAACACGATGAGTCCGTATCCGAACCGCGCGCCGCCGAGATGCAGCCAGGAAACGCGAGAACGACGGCAAAGATGAATCGACTGATCACGACAGGACTCGCGGCCGGAGCGCGCCAGCCTATCAGGCGCACGGGGATGTGCTGCAAGCATTGGCAGCCACGGGATACACGATGGGATGCTCCCGCGGGTTGCGTGCTGCATACGTAGTCGATCACGTTTTTGCCAGCGCGCTGGAAGGTGCAGTGATGTAAGACTCGAGTGTCATCTGGTTGTGATCAGTGACAACGATGATTGCTTTCCGTGACGGGGCAGCGGGTGAGCAGCGGGGCCGGGTGTGACCCACGTCACGGGTCGTATGTCGGATTCCATGCTTTCAAACCGCCTGCGCGGAATAGCACGCCTCCCGGACAGCCTGTTTGCGCGGATGGTTGACGACGCCATGAAAGCTCCTCCCGTCAGGATCGAAAGCAATTCAGCCGCCTTGAACGTGCAATATCGTCTGAAGGCCGTGGCAAGGCTGCCGCCGAGTCAGGCCGCGTGCTGTTCGGCCGATGTCCGTCTCATCGCGAAGCAGGCGAGGCATCAATGAGTCTGCTGCAACCGCTCGTCCCTATCGGGGGTGGCGCAATGAAGCTGGTCGAGCAGGCGCTCCAGCCCGGGCAATTGCGGTCGGTATTCCAGCCCATCTTCTCCTCGACCAGTGGCGAGGTGCTCGCGCACGAAGCACTCATGCGCATGCAGGGGCCGCCAGTGTCTCCGCTTGCCATCCTCGACCAGGCACGCCTCTGCGGCCGCCTGGGTGAAGTGGAAACCCTGGCGGCGCGGGTGGCGGCCGCCACTTTTGACAGCAAGTGCAATGGCCTGGTCTTCATCAACCTGAGCAGCCACGCGATCCTCCAGGGCGAGATCCGTCCCCATCAGGTGCTCGGCTGCCTGATCGACAGCGGGCTGGATCTGGGCAGGTTCGTGGTGGAACTCACCGAGCGGGACATCGTCGAAGATGCCGCGCAGCTGGCGGAAGCATTGGCTTACCTCAGGGCGCGCGGCGTGCGCCTGGCACTGGACGACTTCGGCAACGGGCATTCCAACTTCGAGCTCTGGCACGAACTGGCACCCGAATTCGTCAAGATCGACCGCTTCCTGATCGATGGCATCGCAACGGGGCCGGCACGGCTGGCCATCGTCAAAGCACTGGTAGAAGTGGGCGCTGCACTGGGCACCGAACTCATCGCCGAAGGCATCGAGCGGGAAGATGACCTGGCGCTGGTGAGAGATCTGGGAATCGGATTCGTCCAGGGCTATCTGCTCGGCCGCCCTTCCGCGGAGTTGCATCACGGGCCATCCGCCGTCATACGCGAGATGTGTACGCGTGTTCCGGTGCGCCCCCGTCCCGCGCGCGTGTCGGGCGTGCGGCAGATCTCGGCCGCGCACCTGCTCGTGGAGGCGCCCGTGCTTATGCCACGCCATACAAACGAAGACGTCGAGAACGTGTTCCGGATGAACCCTGCGTTGCATGCCCTGCCCATTGTCGATGATGACAACCGTCCACTGGGATTGATCAACCGACGTGACTTCAGCGAGGCCCTGGCGCGGCCGTTCGCACGCGAGCTGAGTGGACGCAAGTCATGCAGGACATGGATGCATGAAAACCCCATCGTCCGTGAGCTCAGCGATGAAATCAGCGCACTGGCCGACATCCTTCTGGGCGAGGATCAAAGGTATCTCGCAGATGGATTCGTGATCACCGAAGGCGGCCGCTACCGTGGCCTTGGCACCGGGCAGGCACTGGTGCGGCGCGTCACCGAGATGCGTATCGAAGCGGCCCGGTACGCCAACCCGCTCACGCTCCTCCCGGGCAACATTCCGATCACCGAGCACATCGGTCGCCTGCTCGATGCAGACAATGCCTTCGTCGTGGCCTACTGCGATCTCAATCATTTCAAGCCGTTCAACGACCAGTACGGCTACTTCCGCGGCGACCAGATGATCCGCCTCATGGCCGATGTCCATCTGCATAACCTCCAGCCTCATCTCGACTTCCTCGGCCATGTGGGCGGCGATGATTTTGTCGTTGTTTTCCAAAGCGGTGACTGGCACGAACGCTGCCTGCGCATCGTGTCCGAATTCAACGCCGCCGCGCAGCACCTATTCGACGCGGCCGACGTCGCTCGCGGCATGCTCCACGGTGAAGACCGCAGTGGGCGCGCCGCGACTTTCCCGCTTACCACGTTGTGTATCGGCGTGGTGCATGTTCCTCCCGGCCACTTCGCCGACCCGGAAGAAATTGCTTCCATCGCCGCCGCTGCGAAGCGACGCGCCAAAAGGGAGAAAGTCGGGGTCTTCGTGCTGTCGTCGCAGGAAGCTCAAGCACTCGCACCAGCGTTCGGCTTGTAGCGCCCGGGAAAGTGTGACGTCGCACCACCGTGCAGTAGAACCGTCATGCATGGCCCCTAGAGTGCCCACCCATCAAGGGGGCATCATGACGCAGCGATCCAGTTACATCAGGGGAACAGGGTTACTGGCCGTCGTGTTGGCTGTCAGTGGATGCCAGGAGAAAACCGCATCTCCGCAGGCGGCAGCCGCTTCCGCGGGAAGGTCACAGGCGATGTCGATAGTGCCCACCAGCGCATTGCGCGATCGGGCCACCGTTGCGATGTCAGCGCAGCACTACTTCACGCCGGCAGGTGCCAGCGCCGCCGACCTGCTGCTCGAACTGCGCACGCGCGGGCAGGCGACTGCGGGCGATGAAGCTGCCATTACCGAACTCACTCCCTACCTCGTCATCGCCGTCGAGCAGGCTATCGAACGCAGCAGGCAGGACGAAGCGGTGCGGTTGCTGGATCTCCTCAGCCGGATCGATGCCCGCGCTCCGTCGATTTCCCGCCTGCGCATGCGGGTGGATGACCTGCACGATGCAGCCGCTTTGCAGAAGAGCTTCGCGGATTCCGTGAAGCCATCCGAAGCCGACGCCGTGATCGTCGCCAGCGCCTCGCGCCCCAGCCCGAGCCCGAGCCCGGCTATCGCTGCCGTTCCACCATCCGCTGCATCGATTGCCTCTGAAACGCGAGTGGAAGCCCGGCCACCACGAGACGGGCGCACCCAACAGTCATCGGTTGCGGCATCGTCGGAACCATCGGTGGGCACAGCCACGACGCCGCGGGAGCTGATCGTCCAGGCAGCACCTGTGCGCACGGCACCTGCACTGCAACTGGTACGCGACGCCGAGCCACGTTATCCCGCGCGTGCGCTGACCCGTCGCGTCGAAGGACGTGTGGAGCTCTCGTTCACGGTGCTTCCGGATGGGTCGGTCAGCGACGTGCAGGTGGTGCAAGCCGAACCCGCGGGTGTATTTGATCGGTCCGCGGTGGATGCGGCCCAGCGTTGGCGCTTCGCTCCCATTCCCGCATCCGCGGTCACAACCCGCACGCTGCGATTCACCCCACCACAGAGCTGATCCGCGTACCCGCCCACATGGAGATTTACGAATTGGGTCCGGCGGAATTTCCGGGGTGTCGTCAGCACTCGGGATTGCCGCGAAATACATGGTGATTGCGAAAACGGAATGATCTGATCGGCCACGCCGCGTTCACGAGTCCGCCGTCCGGCGGAGTGCTCACCCTGGATCCCGTTCCGCATCAGCCTGTCGCGCCCAGCGTGT
>SCUY01000256.1 GCA_004322525.1 Lysobacter sp.
AGTCATCGCCGGCGTGGGTCGCGCACGTAGCGGGCAACTCCTGCGCTGCATCGGGTGCAGGCACCGGCACAGGGGACGCGCGCAGCAGGGCCGACAGCGCCGGCATACGGGCGTTCGGCGTCGCGGTCCGTGCGCGTTCCACCAGCGCCGAACGCGTCGAGGCCGCCTGCATGCCGTTGCCGGCGAGCGCGGCGATCATCGCGTCGGCGCGCGAGAGAGGGGGCGCGGCAGTGGCCACGGCCGCCTGCGGCGCGCGCACCGGCATGGCGTCGGGAGCGGAGCTGTCGGGCACATCGGAAACGGTGGCCGGCCGCCCTGTGGCGCCGGGCTCGGCAGCGGTGCGCAGCGCCTGCTGCACCAGAGCCTCGTCGTAATCGGTGGCGGCCACGACCTCGATGCCGCCGTGCACCGACTTGTTCGACAGGATCACGGCATCCGGCCCATGTTCCTCGCGCACCATCTTCAGTGCGGTACGCATGTCCGGCGCGATGAATCGCTTGATCCTCATGCGTGCGCTCCCGGGGTGATCATGTACGTCGTGCTCATCGAAAAATCCTCACACCACCGTCCAGTCCTGCCGTTTTCGCGGTAGGCGCCTCAACCGATCGCACCGATGAGCCGCAACCGCTTGTCCTCCGGCACTTCCCCGTAAGCCAGCACCGCCAGTTGCGGGACGCTGTGGCGCACGAGGCGGGCGATCGACGACCGGATCTGGGTAGGCACCAGGAGGACAGCGGGTTCTCCGCGGCCTTCCTGGCGGGTGACGCACTCGCTGAGGTTCTGGTGAAGACGCTCGGCGAGACCCGGTTCCAGCGCGGCGCCCTGGCCGCTGACCGAGTCCTGCAACACCCGTTCCAGAGCCGGCGCCAACGTGTAGACAGGCAGCTCGGCGTTCAGGCCGTTGAGTTCCTGCACGATGAAACGCCCCAGTGCGGTGCGCACCGCGGCCACCAGCTGCGCCGGGTCCTGGGTCATCGCCCCGTGCTCCAGCAGCGCCTCGACGATCTGCCGCATCTGCCGCAGCGGTACTTTCTCGAGCAGCAGGGACTGCAGCACCCGCACGATGGTCGACAGCGGCAGCAGCTTCGGCGTCAATTCCTCGACGAGCTTCGGCGTCGCCTTCCCGACGTTCGCCAGCAGCTGCTGGACTTCGTCGTGGCCGAGCAGCTCCGCCGCCTTTTCGCGGACGACGTGCGAGAGATGCGTGGCCACCACCGTGGCCGGGTCCACCACCGTGTAGCCAAGGGATTCGGCATGCGCGCGCTGGGTCGGGGCGATCCAGACCGCGTCGAGCCCGAAGGCCGGGTCGCGGGTGGGTATACCGTCCAGCGGGCCGAAGACGCGGCCGGGGTCGAGCGCCATGTCGCGGTCGGGCTGCAGTTCGCCGGTAGCGACCGGCACGCCGTGCACCATGATCCGGTACGCGCCCGGCGCCAGCTCCAGGTTGTCGCGCACGTGCACGGCCGGGATCAGGAAGCCCATGTCCTGCGTCAGCTTGCGGCGCACACCCTTCAGGCGCGCCAGCAGCTCGCCGCCCTGCGCCTTGTCCACCAGCGGGATCAGCCGGTAACCGACCTCCAGCGCGAGCGGTTCGACCGGGCGCAGCTCGTCCCAGCTCAGCTCGGCATTGGGCGAAATCACCGGCTTGGCATCCGGGTCCGGCGGCGGCAGCGCGGCAGCTTCCAGTTCTTTCCTGCGCATGCGCCAGGCGAAGAAGCCGAGCGCCGCGGCCATCAGCAGGAAGGGCACGTTGGGCATGCCGGGCACGAGCCCGATGAGGCCGAGCAGCACGGCGGAAACAGTGAGCGCGCGCTGGTGACCGAAGACCTGCCTGTTGACGGTCTCGCCCATCTCCTGCTCGGTGGTGGCGCGGGTGACCAGCATGGCCACCGCGGTCGAAACGAGCAGCGCGGGCAGCTGCGCGACGAGGCCATCGCCGATCGCGAGCAGCGAATACGTCTGTGCGGCCTGCCCGAACCCGAGGCCATGCTGCAGCACACCGATGAGCATGCCGCCGAACAGGTTGATGACCAGGATCAGGATGCCGGCGATCGCATCGCCGCGGATGAACTTGCTGGCGCCGTCCATCGAGCCGTAGAAGTCGGCCTCGTTGCGCACGTCCTCGCGGCGGGCCTTGGCTTCCTCGCGCGAGAGCAGGCCGGCGTTGAGGTCGGCGTCGATCGCCATCTGCTTGCCGGGCATCGCATCGAGGATGAAGCGCGCGGACACCTCGGAAATGCGCCCGGCGCCCTTGGTGACCACCACGAAATTGATGATGGTGAGGATCGCGAACACCACCAGGCCCACCGCGTAACTGCCGCCGATCACGAAGTTGCCGAAGGATTCGATGACATGGCCAGCGGCGGCTTCGCCCTCATGGCCATGCAGCAGCACCACGCGCGTCGATGCGACGTTGAGTGCAAGCCGCAGCAGCGTGACCATCAACAGCACGCTGGGGAAGATCGAGAATTCGAGCGGGCGCTTGACGTAGACCACCGCCAGCAGCACCACCAGCGACAACGCGATGTTGATGGTGAAAAACGCGTCCAGCACGATCGGCGACAGTGGCACCGTCACCATCGCCAGCATGCCGAGCACCACGACCGGCGCGCCGACGCCGCCCTTCATGGCGGACAGGATTCCAGCAGCTCGGCTCATGCGTCGTTTCCTTCAGGGTTCGCGGCATCGGGTGCGCCGTCGGCGCCTACGTCGACATGCACCAGTTGTGGCATCGGCCCCTTCGCGGGGTGCCAGCGGTGCAGCTGGAACAGATAGGTCAGCACCTGCGCCACGGCGGCGTACAGCGCGACCGGGATCTCCTGGTCGACCTTGCACTGGCGGTACAGCGCGCGCGCCAGCGGCGGCGCCTCGACGACGGTGACGCGATGCTGGCCGGCCACCTCGCGAATGCGCAGGGCGAGTTCCTCGACACCCTTGGCGACGACCTTCGGCGCGCGCATCGCGCCCGATTCGTACTTCAGGGCCACTGCGTAATGCGTCGGGTTGGTGAGGATCACGTCGGCGGTGGGGACCGCTTCCATCATCCTCTGCTGGGCGATCTGCCGGGCCACCTGGCGCACGCGCGCCTTCACCTCGGGATTGCCTTCGGCTTCCTTGGCCTCGTCGCGCAGTTCCTGCTTGGTCATCTTCAGCTTCGCGCGCCAGGCGAAACGCTGGTAGGGAACATCGATCGCCGCGAGCAGCGCGAGGGCGCCCACCAACGCGACGAACACGCCGAGCACCACGTCGACGCCATTGGCGACCGCCGCCTCGAGCGACTGTCCGGGCATGTCCATCAGCCTCCCCATCGAGGTCTTGATGACGGCCGCGGCGATGCCGCCGATCAGCAGCAGGCGCAGGATCGAGCGGCCGAGTTCCGCGAAGGATTCGCGGCCGTACATGCGCGACATGCCGGCCATCGGGCTGAGACGGCTGAAGTCGGCCTTCAGCGCCTGCGAGGAGAACCGCAGGCTGCCCATCGCGGCGGGTGCGAGCAGGCAGCCGACCAGCGCCGCCGCGATGAGCGGGGCGACCGGCAGCACGAGGGAGAACATCAGCTTCGCCGCGTAGTCCGGCAGGCGGTCGGCATGCCCGACCAGCGACGGGTCGAAGCGCAGCGCGTCTTTCATCCAGTCGCGCGCGCTGCCGCCCAGCTGCGGGCCGGTGACCTTGAGTGCGAGCGTGGCCGCGCCGAGCACCGCCACGTTGGCCAATTCACGTGAACGTGGCGAGTCGCCCCGCTCGCGGGCTTCCCGCAGGCGTTTTTCCGATGGGGCTTCGGTGCGGTCTTCCTGGTCTTCGCTGGACATCGGGTGTGGGGATCAGCCGGTGAGTGCGCGGGCGGCGCCAAAGGCGCCTTCGAACAGCCCCTGCACCGGGCCTTGCAATTCCCTTGCCAGCAGCGTCAGCAGCAGCATCCCCACCAGCAGCGCCACGGGGAAACCCAGCGACATCGGGCTCAGCTGCGAAGCCGCGCGCGATAGCACCCCGATCGCCACGTTCACCGCCATCAGCGCCATCATCACCGGCAGCGCGAGCAGCAGCCCGGTGCGCAGGGCCACCCCGAAGAACGCAGGCACCGCGCCGAGGAAGGCGGGCAGGTCATGGATCGGCGTGCCGATTGGCATGCCGGCGTAGCTGTCGAACAGCAGCTGGATCAGCGCCAGGTGCCCGTTCACGGTGAAAAAAATGAGCCCGAAACTCAGATAGAACCACTGCGAGACCACCGTCGAAGACGCGCCGCTGAGGGGGTTGGCCAGCGTGGCGCTGGCCAGCCCCATGCCCTGGCTGATCAGCTCCCCGGCCAGCTCGCCGGCCTCGAACGCCAGCCGCAGCATCAGCCCGATCGCGATGCCGACACCGAACTCGCGCAGCACCGACAACACGGTCGCGGCGTTCACACCAGCGGGCGGCGGGGCTGGCAGCAGGGCCGAGAGCGCGGCCGAAATCGCGATCGTCAGCACCAGCCGCGAGCGCGCCGGGATGCCGCGCCCTCCCAGCATGGGTAACACCTGGATCGCCGCACCGATGCGCAGCGCGTACCACAGGACGCTCGCGAGCATCCCGAACAGGTTCACGCCCTGGGCGGTGGTGAGGGTGACGGGATCCATCGCCGGCGGTCATGCAAACGGTGTTCCGGGCAGGCGCCATGGCCCTCGACCCGGCACCGCCCTTGACTCCGGCCTGCTCAAGTCCCCCCGGCACATGCCGTTAAACACCGCGTACCCCTTTTTTCGGCGAGGTGCGCCGTGACCGAGCTATCGCTCCAGTCCGACCTGGGCATCGAACATGTCGGTGAACTGCAACAGGCCCTGCTTCCGCATCTGGAGGATGACGAGCCCGTGGCGCTCACCGGAGACCGCGTCGAACGCGTGCACGCCGCGGGGCTTCAGCTGCTGCATGCCTTCGTTCGCGATCGCGCCGGCGCCGGGCGACGCACCGTCGTCAGCCTTCCCTCGCCTGCGCTGGTGAAAGCCGCGCGCCAACTCGCCCTCGCGGTGAGCCTTGGTGTCGACCACCCGCGGGCTGCAACCGGAGACTCTGTGTGAGTGCGCAATTGCTGATCGTCGACGACTCCACCTCCATGCGACAGATGGTCGCGTTCGCGCTGTCGTCAGGCGGCTACAACGTGAGCGAGGCCGAGGACGGCCAGGCCGCGCTCGACATCGCGAAGACGCGCCGTTTCGATGCGGTCGTCACCGACGTCAACATGCCGCGCATGGACGGCATCGAGCTGATCCGCCACCTGCGCCAGCTGCCCGACTACCGCTTCACCCCACTGCTGATGCTCACCACCGAATCCGGCCCGGAGAAGAAACAGGAAGGCCGCGCCGCCGGTGCGACTGGCTGGCTGGTGAAGCCGTTCGACCCCGAGCAGTTGCTCGCGACCGTGCGCAAAGTGCTGGGCTGAGGGCCGTCCGATGATGGACATGAGCCGGTTCCATGCGGCCTTCTTCGAGGAGAGCCGCGAGGGCCTCGACGCGATGGAGGCCGGCCTGCTCGGCATGGAGGGCGGCCGTTCCGACGGCGACACCATCAATACGATCTTCCGCGCCGCGCATTCCATCAAGGGTGGCGCCGGTACGTTCGGCTTCGGCTTCATCACCGACTTCACCCACGTCATGGAGACGCTGCTCGACGAGGCGCGCGCAGGCAAGCGCCATCTCGACGGGCCGGCCATCGGCGTGCTGCTGGGCGCGGTCGATGTGCTGCGCGGGATGCTCGACGTGGCCGAGAACGGCGGCGCGCTTGATGAGGTGTCGATCGGCGCCAGCAAGGCGCAGCTCGACACCTTGCTGGCCGGTGCGCCCGCCGGGGCAGCCGTGGCGGTGGCGGGGAAGCCCGCCGCGCCGGAAAGCTGGCGCATCGTTTTCCGCCCGTTCCCGTCGCTGTTCCTGAGCGGCAACGACCCGCTGCGCATGCTGCGCGAACTCGCCGAACTCGGCGCGCGCGACATCGCCTGCCTGGACGACAGCCTGCCCGCGTTCGCCGCGCTCGACCCGGTGAATGCGCACCTTGGCTGGTCCTTCGAGATGCCAGGCAGCGTCAAGCGTGGCGATATCTACGACGTCTTCGCCTGGGTCGAGGACCAGTGCGACCTCCTCATCGAAGCGATCCATTCCGAACCCGCGCCCGCCGCCGAGCCGTCCGAAGCGGTGACGGCGGCGGAGGCGGCGGGGCCTGCCGACGCGCATGCCCCGTCCACCGCACGCACCGAGGCGGCCGAGACGTCTATCCGCGTCGCGGTGACCAAGGTCGACGCGCTGATCAACCTCGTCGGCGAACTGGTGATCACGCAGGCCATGCTGCTGCAGCGCGCCGAAGGGCTCGACCCGGTCGCGCACGAGGCGCTGCTGGCCGGCATCGCCCAGCTCGAGCGCAATTCGCGCGACCTGCAGGAAGCGGTGATGAGCGTGCGCATGCTGCCCGTCGACTTCGCCTTCTCGCGCTTCCCGCGCATGGTGCGCGACCTCGCCACGCGGCTGGGCAAGAAAGTGCGCCTGAAGACCAGCGGCGAGGCCACCGAACTAGACAAAGGCGTGATCGAGAAGATCGTCGATCCGCTCGTGCACCTGATCCGCAATTCCATCGACCACGGTCTCGAAATGGCGGAAGAACGCCGCGCGGCCGGCAAGGACGAGACCGGCACCATCACGCTTTCGGCAGTGCACCAGGGCGGGCACATCGTTATCGAAGTCAGCGACGACGGGCGCGGCCTCGACCGCGAACGCATCCTGCGCAAGGCCATCGAGCGTGGGCTGCCGCTGTCCGAGAACCCTACCGACGCGCAGGTCTGGGAGCTGATCTTCCATCCCGGCTTTTCCACCGCTGAAACGCTCACCGACGTCTCCGGCCGCGGTGTCGGCATGGACGTGGTGCGCAGGAACATCCAGGCGCTCGGCGGCAACGTCGAGATCCGCAGTGTCGCGGGGCGTGGCAGCACCATCTCGATCCGGCTGCCGCTGACGCTGGCGATTCTCGACGGCATGACTGTCGCGGTGGGCGACGAGGTCTTCGTGGTGCCACTCAACGTGGTGATCGAATCGTTGCAGCCGGCGCCGGGCGACGTGCGCACGATCGGTGGCGGCGATCGCGTGCTGCGCCTGCGCGACGACTACATTCCGATGCTGCGCCTGTCCGAGCAGTACAGCCTCGGCGCCGCCACGGGCAACACCTCGGGCACGCCGATCGCGGTGGTGGTGGAGAGCGACGGCGGGCGCATCGCGCTGGAAGTCGATGAACTGCTCGGACAGCAGCAGGTCGTGATCAAGAACCTCGAGAACAACTACCGCAAGGTCGCCGGCGTCTCCGGCGCGACGATCCTGGGCGACGGCCGCGTCGCACTGATCGTCGATGCCGACGGGCTCGCCCAGCAGGCGCGCCTGAAAGACGCGGCCTGACACGCCGGCACGCAAGGAACCGACATGAGCACCGAACCGCAGACCGACATGCAGGCCATCGCCGACCACGAATACCTCACCTTTACTCTCGGCAGCGAGGAGTACGGCGTGGACATCCTGAAGGTGCAGGAGATCCGCGGCTACGACCAGGTCACCCGCCTGCCGGACGCACCGGCCTTCATCAAGGGCGTGATCAACCTGCGCGGCCTGATCGTGCCCGTCGTCGACCTGCGGCTGAAGTTCCATCTCTCGCAGGCCACCTACGACGAGACCACCGTGATGATCGTACTGGGTATAGGGGGCCGCACGATCGGCGTGGTGGTCGACGGTGTTTCCGACGTCCTGCGCCTCGATCCGGCGCACGTGCGCGCGGTGCCCGACCTGGGCTCGGCGATCGACCGCAGGTTCCTCACCGGCCTGGGCGTGCTCGACGAGCGCATGCTGATCCTGCTCGACATCGAACGGCTGATGACGAGCGAGGAAATGGGGCTGGTCGAGCAGGCATCGCTCGCCGCCTGACCGGCGCTTCCGGCCTGTCTGCCGGCAGGCCGCGCATCTCCACAGGCGCGCAAGGCAGCCTAGCTATAGTGCGGCGATCGCCCCCGTGCCTGCCCGGTCATTTCTTATGTCCGCCGAATCACCCCTCCCCGCATTGGATGGCCGCGCCGATGGGATCGCGGTGCGGCGGTTGGCCTTCCTCGCACGGGTGGGCGAGTTGCTGGCGTCGTCGATCGATTACGAGCGCACGCTGCAACACGTGGCGCAGCTGGTCGTGCCGGAGCTGGGAGACCTGTGCATCGTGGATGTCCTGGAAGACGGCGTATTGCGTCGGCTCGGCCTAGCCCATGCCCATGCCCATGCCCATGCCGATGCCGATGCCGATGCCGATGCCGATGCGGACAAGATCGCGCTGCTGCGGCAGCTGGCGCAGCATTATCCGGCGCGGCAGGGATCGCCCACGCCAGCCGCGATGGCGATGGCAGCGGGGTGCACCGAGTTCTATCCGCATGTCACGCCCGAGATGATCGCCTCGCATACGATCGATCCCGATCACGAGGCGCTGATCCGCGCGATCGGCATCCGTTCGCATATCGCGGTGCCGATGCGCACGCATGACAGGATCATCGGCGTCATCAGCCTGGGCATCACGGGCCCGGATCGTCGCTACACCCCGGATGATGTCGCCCTCGCCGAAGACCTCGCGCGTCGCGCGGCGCTCGCCGTCGACCATGCACGGCTCTACCGCGTCGCACAGCAGGAGCTCGCGCGACGGCGCGAAGTGGAGGCCGAGCTGCAGGTGTCCGAACAACGCTTCCGCGCGATCGTCGAGCAGTCGCCGCTGTCGACCCAGTTCCTCTCGCCGGAGGGCATGACCGTCGCGGTCAACCGCGCCTGGGAAACCCTATGGGGCGCCACGCTGGACCAGCTCGGCGATTACAACGTGCTGAAAGATCCGCAACTCGAGGCCACGGGCATCGCGCCCCTGCTTCGTCGCGCATTCCAGGGCGAAACGGTGCAACTGCCGACGATCGCCTACGACCCCCGCGTCACCATGCCCGCCCGCGGTGGGCATGACGACCCGGTCCGCTGGGTGAGCGCGGTGGCCTATCCACTGCGGGATGATGCCGGCCGCGTGCGCGAAGTCGTGCTGGTTCATTCCGACGTGACGGCCACCATGCGCGCCGAGCAGCAGCTGCGCGCGAGCGAGCAGCGGCTGCACCGTGCGCTCACCGCGGCGCACATGAATGTATGGGACTGGAACCTTGTCACCGATGTCGTCGAATGCTCGGCGAACGCCGAGGCGTTCTGGGGCATCCACGTCGGCGCGGCGTCGGATTTCCTTGAAGTGGTGCATCCCGATGACCTGGACACGGTGGCCGCTGCCGCGCGTGACGCGATCGCGGGCCGTTCCGCCTATGCGGTCGATTACCGGCTGCGCCACCCGGACGGCATGGTGCGCTGGATGCAGAGCCGCGGGCACGTCGAGTTCGACGGCGAGGGGCGTGCCATACGCATGCTCGGCGTCACCATCGACATCAGCGGGCTCAAGCGTGCCGAACAGGATCTGCGCATGCTTGCGGACGCCGGCGAAACACTCGGCGCGTCACTGGATTACGAGACCACGCTCAACGAACTCGCGCACGTGGTGGTGCCGCGGCTAGCCGACTGGTATGTGGTGGACCTCCTGAACGACCAGGGCAGCCTTGACCGGATATCCATCCGTCATCGCGACCCCGCGCGCGTCGAGCTCGCGGCCCGACTCGCGTTGCGCTATCCACCGCAGCGTGGAAGCGGGGCTTGGCGCGCGATCGAGACCGGGCAAGCTGATTGGGCCGAGAGCATCACTGACGAACAGTTGGAGCAGGCCGCCCGTGATCCGGAACACCTGGAAATCCTGCGCGAACTGCAGCTGAAGTCCTT
>SCUY01000257.1 GCA_004322525.1 Lysobacter sp.
CGGCCTGCGATGCCGGCAAGGTTTCCATCACGATCCGGCTTCCCTCCCGGCACAACCGGTCCTTGCTGCAATACGAGCAGGACGGGTTTTTCCGCGAGATCCTCGAGGACGCCTCGGGCCTGTCGGAGCATGACCGCGAGTTGCTCGAGCTGCGCCGCGCGCGTCGTTATTCGGAGTTCTTCCAGCGCGCCGTGCTATGCCGAAAAAACATTGTGGTTTCAGGCGCGACCGGCAGCGGCAAGACAACGTTCATGAAGTCGCTCGTGGATCACATCCCCCCCGACGAACGTCTGGTCACCATCGAAGATGCCCGGGAACTATTTCCAGCCCAACCCAATGTCGTGCACCTTCTCTACTCGAAAGGAAGCCAGAGCACGAGCAGCGTCACGGCCAAAAGCTGCATGGAAGCCTGCCTGCGCATGAAGCCCGACCGGATCATTCTCGCGGAGTTGCGTGGCGACGAATCGTTCTATTTCATCCGCAACTGCGCCTCGGGTCATCCTGGCTCCATTACCAGCTGCCATGCTGGCAGTACCGCGCAGACGTGGGACCAGCTCGCGCTGATGGTCAAAGCCTCCACTGAGGGCGCGGGCCTGGAGTTTGGCGTCATCAAGCGCCTGCTGATGCTGACGATCGATATCGTTGTGCATATCAAGGCGCATGCGGGGCAGCGTTACATCACCGGCATCGATTTCGACCCGGGACGTGGCCTCAGCGAGCAGGCGGCATGAAACAGGGAGCAGGGGAGACAACGTTTTCCATGGCCCATGCACCTGAGCGCGTTGACAGGTATCTGCAGGCCATGGATAAATCCGACGCGGCGTCAGGTGTTGGCGGCGTCGCAGGGAACGAAGCGGACGGATTCGCACGAAGTCGCCGGCGTGCCTGCGATTTTCCGGTCAAGGAGTGACGATGTTACCCGGCATGGAACTCATGGGCTGCGCCGATCTGGCGGTGCCCCCCGACGTGATGCACCACGTGGTGCACGTCGAATCCGCCTTCAATCCGTACGCGATCGGCGTTGTGGGCGGCCGCCTTGCGCGTCAGCCACGCACGCTCGCCGAGGCCATTGCAACAGCGCGCATGCTCGAGGGCCGCGGATTCAATTTCTCGCTGGGCCTGGCCCAGGTGAACCGATACAACCTTGGGCGTTACGGCTTGCCGAGCTACGAGGCCGCGTTCTCTGCATGTCCCAATCTCAAGGCAGGCGCCCGCATTCTCGCCGAGTGTCGTGGGCGATCGGGTGGTGACTGGGGCAAGGCCTTCAGCTGCTACTACTCGGGCAATTTTGAAACCGGCTTCCGGCACGGCTATGTGCGGAAGATATTTGCATCGATGCAGGCTGCTTCAGCGCCGCTCGCTCCAGGCGCGGTTCCCGTCATCAGAGCGACTCCAGGCGCCTCGCCTCGGGGCATGTCACGCCGATCACGCAGCGTATCCACGGGAAGCACGCTGTCACGCCGCATCTGGTCGGCTGATCCGGTAACGAAGCCTGTCGGGCACGCCGCCCCGGTAGCCGCATCTGCACTGATGGCGGACAAGCCCTCTGCCGATCGCGGCGACGGTGTCGCCGTGATCGACCCCGCTGGCGGGCCGCCGCGCATCGTCTCCCCTGGGTTGACGGTTCCATCGGCACCACCGGCCACATCCCGGGTTACCCCTGCCATGACCAGCGATACCGCCTTCGTGTTCTGACCCTTCCAAAAATACTTTTCCCCATCACAACAGGAGATCCGCCATGCCATACCGCTCCGCTTCCAACGCCAACCGCTTCCACGCAACGTTCGGCACCTTCCTGCGGGCGGCTGCCTTTGTCGCCATCGTCGCGCTGCCTGAACTTGCGTTAGCACAAGGCGGCCCTGCCTTCGAAGGCACTGACAGCACCGTGAAAAGCTTCTTCCGCAACATCAACGGCCTGCTCAACATCGCCTCGGTCGCAGTGGTCACGATCGCAGTGATCTTTGCCGGTTACCAGATCGCCTTCGCCCACAAGCGCATCTCCGATGTCGCGCCCATCCTGGTTGGCGGCTTCCTGATCGGCGCGGCAGCGCAGATCGCGAACATGCTGCTGGGTGACGGCGACAGTACGACTGCGATCACGATGGCGACGCACGCCTTCTCGGCGATGCATGCATAAGAACGTGCTCTTCCGTGGATGTACGCGCCCGCCCATGTTCCTTGGCGTGCCGTACATCCCGTTCTTCGTCGGCGCCGGCAGCGTGCTGCTCGCAGGTTACTACTTCAGTATGTACATCCTGGTCCTGCTGCCGTTCGTGATCTTCGTGATGCGCCAGATGGCCCGTCGCGACGAGATGATTTTCCGCATGCTCGGCCTGCGATGGCAGGTGCGGATGCGCGTACGCAACCTCGACCGGCATAGCGGCATGTGGGTGTTCACGCCGAATGCGTACCGGGATCCGGGCAACAAACAAAAGTGATGAATGTCCGGCCACCCTCGGCGGGCCGTCACCCCAGCACCATCCAGTCAGCACCAGGGCAGGGAAGACCATGTTCACCCCGGATACTCCCATCAGCGAGTTCATCCCGCTATCCACCCACGTCTCACCGACCATCCTGAAGACCACGGGCGGTGATTACCTGCTGGTCTGGCACCTGGGCGGGCTTCCGTTCGTGGGCCGCGAGGAATGGGAGATCGAGCACCGGCACAACACCTTCAACCGGCTCCTGCAGAGCCTGCGTGCCCCGGATTTCGCCAACGTGGCGTTCTGGGCGCACGACGTGCGCCGCCGCCGCCGCATCGAAGGGAGAAGCCAGTTCCGCCAGGCGTTCAACCAGGCTTTGTCCGACGCCTACTTCGAGTCGCTGTCCTCCCAGAAGATCATGCAGAACGAGTTGTACCTGACGATGGTCTATCGGCCTGTCGTGACAGGGAAGCGGATGATCGAGAAGTCCGGCGACGCTTCGCGGCTTCAGGCCGAACAGGACGAAGCCATTGCCAAAGTTCAGGAACTCGCAGGTAACGTCGAAGCCGTTCTGAAGGACTATGCACCGTACCGCCTCGGCATGTACGAAGCGTCCAGTGGCATCGTGTTCTCCGAAGCGCTCGAGTTCTACGGCTACCTGATCAACCGGATCGACGAGCCGGTGCCGGTGCTGGATGCGCCGGTGCATGCCTACCTGCCGGTCAGCCGTCACCTGTTCTCAAGCAAGACCGGTGACTACGTGATCGCCACGCCGCATGGGGTTAACCATTTTGGTGCCTTGCTGAACATCAAGGAATACACCGATGGCACATATCCAGGCATTCTCAACCGGCTGAAGTATCTCGACATCGAATACGTCATCACCCATTCTTTCAGCCCGATGGGCCGGCAGGACGCGCTCAAGGTGCTCGACCGCACCAAGGGCATGATGATCTCGTCAGGTGACAGGGCGGTCAGCCAGATCATCGAGCTCGACCAGGCGATGGACCAGCTGGCGTCCGGGAACTTCGTGCTCGGCGAATACCACTTCACCCTCGCCCTGTACGCCGATTCGCAGGAGCGGCTCTCGCAGCACATCGCCAGTGCGCGCGCCGAACTGTCGAATGCCGGCTTCGTGTCCACCAAGGAAGATCTCGCGGTCGTATCGTCGTTCTATTCCCAGCTTCCGGCCAACTGGAAATACCGC
>SCUY01000258.1 GCA_004322525.1 Lysobacter sp.
ATCGTGAAGGTGCAGGGCGCGATCCCGGCCAACGTCGGCTACAAGGGTTTTCCGAAGACCGTCTGCACGTCCGTCAACAACGTGATCTGCCATGGCATCCCGAGCCCGGGCAAGGTGCTCAAGGATGGCGACATCATCAATATCGACGTCACCGTCATCAAGGACGGCTGGCATGGCGACACCAGCCGCATGTATTTCGTCGGCGAGCCTTCCGTAATGGCCCGTCGGCTGGTGGATGTGACCCGAGAGGCGATGTTCCGCGGCATCCGCGCGGTGAGGCCGGGCGCCACGCTCGGTGACATCGGCCATGCGATCCAGACCTTTGCCGAGGCCGAACGTTTCAGCGTGGTGCGCGAGTACTGCGGCCATGGCATCGGGCGGATCTATCACGAAGATCCGCAGGTGCTGCACTTCGGTCGCCCGGGCGAAGGCCCGGTGCTCAAGCCGGGTATGACCTTCACCATCGAGCCGATGATCAACGAAGGCATGCGCCACACGAAGGTGCTGCCGGACGGCTGGACGGTGGTCACGAAGGACCGCAAGCTCTCCGCGCAGTGGGAGCACACGGTCGCCGTCACCGAGGACGGCGTCGAGATCCTGACCCGCATGCCGGGCGACGATAACGACCTATGAGCATCGCGGCGGCCGCGGATGCCGCGTGGCCGCCGGCCATCGAACCGACGGACGACACGACATGGGTCGCTGGCGCCCACCGCTGTCTGACCGCCTGTGACGCGCGCATCGCCGCCATCTACGACGGCGCCGGGCGGGAAGCCGATGTTTCGCTGCTCACCGCCGAGCGCAGCCGTTGCGTGGACGTGGTGGTGCGCGATGCCTGGCATCGCTGCCTCGGCGGGGACACCGCGCTCGCCCTGTTCGCCATAGGAGGTTACGGCCGCGGCGAGTTGTATCCGCAGTCCGACGTCGACCTGCTGGTACTGGCCGACTCCGTCGCGCAGCAGGCGAATGTCGAGCGGTTGTCGCGGTTCATCGCGCTGCTGTGGGATACGGGCCTGCCGGTCGGCCATGCGGTGCGATCGGCACGGCAATGCGCCGAAGCGGCAGCGTCGGATATCACGGTGCTCACATCGTTGCTGGAGTCGCGGCCGCTCGCTGCTTGCGACGCGGCGCGGGAAGCGCTCGTGGCAGTCATGGACCCGCAACGTGTGTGGGCACCACGCGATTTCTTTCTTGCCAAGCGCACGGAATTGCGCGACCGGCACGCACGCTTCGGCGGCACCGCGGACAACCTCGAACCCAACCTCAAGGAAGGCCCGGGCGGCCTGCGCGACCTGCAGACGCTGCGCTGGATGGCGCTGCGCATGCTCAATAACGGCGACTTCGGTGCACTGGTCGCGCTCGGCCAGCTGGGCGCGGACGAACACGCGACGATCGAGCGACAGCACGTGATCCTGGCGCGGTTGCGGTTCGGCCTGCACCTGGTGGCGGGAAAGCGCGAGGAGCGCCTGCGTTTCGACTATCAGAAGTCGCTCGCCGCGCGCATGGGTTTCGTCGATACGCCCGATGCGCTCGCGGTCGAGCAGATGATGCAGGCCTTCTACCGCTGTGCGAGCCTCGTGCAGCGCATCGGCGAGCGGCTGGTGCAGCGATTCGAGGAACAGCTGGAGGGCGACGTCGCCGCGCAGACACTCGACACGCATTTCGAACGGCGGCGCGGCTACCTGGCGGCACGCACGGGCGACTGGCCACGCGATCCCCATGACATCTTCGCGCTGTTCGCCGCCTGGAGCATGCGCGAAGAGGGCGAGGGTGACGAGGCGATTCGCGGGCTGCATTCGCATACCGCACGCGCATTGGCCGAAGCGCTCTCGCTGGTTCCGGCGTATGCCGACGCCAGCCCCGAACTGCGCGCGGCGTTCATGGCGCTTCTGCGTGGGCCTGCGCCGGTGCGCACGCTGTCGCGGATGGCACGGTTGGGCGTGCTCGGCCGCTGGATACCGGCCTTCGCACAGGTATCGGGCCGCATGCAGTTCGACCTGTTCCACGTTTTTACTGTCGACCAGCACACGCTGGCGGTGCTGGCCAACATCGCTGCGTTCGCGCGCGGCGCCGATGAGCGCTTCTCGCTCGCGCACGAGGTATGGCCGCGGCTGCGCAAACCCGAACTGCTGTTGCTCGCAGCACTGTTCCACGACATCGCCAAGGGCCGGCGGGGCGACCATTCCGTGCTCGGCGCCGTGGATGCGCGCGAATTCTGCGAGGCCATGGCATTGCCGGCGGGCGACGTCGCGATTGTCGAATGGCTGGTCGCCCGGCACCTGCTGATGTCGGTGACGGCGCAGAAGCAGGACATCAGCGATCCCGACGTCATCCACCGCTTCGCCAGCGAAGTGGCCGATCGCGAACGTCTCGAACTGCTCTACCTGCTCACCTGCGCCGACATCGCCGGTACTTCGCCGAAGCTGTGGAACGCGTGGAAAGACCGGTTGCTGGGCGACCTCTACACCACGACCCGGCTGGCACTGCGGCGCGGCCTTGAAAATCCGCTCGCGGCCGATGCGCGTGCCGATGAGGCGCGTCATGCGGTGGCGATGCTCCTTGCAGATGCCGGGATCGAGGCCGCGACGTCCACGATGCTGTTCACGCGCATGCCGGAAATCGGTTTCCAGCGCGGGCGCCCGGAGCATCTGGCGTGGCAGGCGCGGGGCCTGCTTGAGGCCGCATCCGGCGGCACGCTCGTACAGGCGCGCGCCGTGTCCGACAGCGGCGCGCTCGAGGTCTTCGTGCATTCGTCGGACCGTGACGGGTTGTTCGCCGCCATCGTGATCACGCTGGATCGCCTGGGCCTCGCGATCGCGCAGGCACGCGTGCTGGACGGCCCGGGCGCTACCATTTTCGACAGCTTCGAGGTCGTGCCGGTTGACACCCGTGCGCCCGTAGATCCTGACCTCGTCGCCTCGCACCTGCGTGGCGTGCTCGACGGGCCGCTCGATGCCGTGCGCCCCGCCCGCCGTGCCCAGCCGCGACACCTGCGGCACTTCCGCATCGCCCCGCAGGTCGGCTTCGACGCCATCGACACGCCGCCCCGCACGTTGCTGAGTCTGGTCTGCAACGACCGGCCCGGACTGCTGGCGGACGTCGCGCTGGTCCTGCGCGAGGGTGGCCTGCGCGTGCACGACGCGCGCGTGGCCACGTTCGGCGAGCGGGCCGAGGACGTATTCCAGATCATCATCATGGACGC
>SCUY01000259.1 GCA_004322525.1 Lysobacter sp.
CAAGATCCTGCCCGAATGCACGCTGCCGCTGACCGGCGTGGGCGTGGTGAACCGCATCATCAGCGACCTGGCGGTGATGGATGTCACGCCGCAGGGGCTGCGGATCGTCGAGCTGGCACCGGGAGTGGAGGAATCAGACCTTCAGAGCCGAACAGGGGTGGGTTTTATCAGCTGACCGGTCGATGGCGGCCGGGAAAAAGCCTGAACGGCGCTATGGATATCCATGAACAGTTACCTGACCCGCCTGCGATATTCGGACAGGATCACGCTGCAAAGGGACCGACGGCATTGAATACGCCGCGGTTTCACGGGACGATCACCCCATCAGTCGGGGGTGCGCCTCATGAAATTCCGGATTCCGTTACTGCTTGCGGCCATTGTCGCTGCAGCTGCCTGCACGCGTGACACCGCTCAGGTCATAAGCGGGGCAACGGCCACAGCGCCGGAGTACGCGCCGTCCGGGGTGCCGCTGTCCGGCAAGGGGTTCCTGACGGGCCCCGTTGCCGCGGCTGCGCGGTTCGCATCCGCTCCCGACCTCGGCGCGCTCGTGCGCTACCCCGCCCAGCGGGTCGTCCGTCAGGACGGCGCCTATACGTGGTATCGCGCCGACCTCAGCGAAGCGTATGCCTGGGCTGCCATCGCCTCGCGACGCCTGGTCCTGACCGCCCCCTCCGGCCAGTTGCTCGACTTCCGCTACGAGCGCCATGTGCAGCATCCCAACGGGGACTGGACCTGGATCGGCTCGATCGTGGGTGACAGGTCGCAGGAGGCGATCATCACCTTCGGAGCGAAGGCCGCATTCGGCACGATCGGGCAGCCGGGCAAGGAACCATTGCGCCTGACGGTGCGTGATGGCGTCTCCTGGCTCATTGAAACCGATCCGCGCAAGATCGCCGACATCAACAACGCCGGTACCAAGCCGACAAAGCCGGATTACCTTGTCGCCCCGGATATCGCGGGCGCGGCGGCACGACGCAAGAACGCGGCAGGTATGCAGGCGGCAGGCGCCACGCAGGCGGGTACCGCGCCAGGCTCGGTGATATCGGCCGCCGGCGGTGTGCCAGCTACTACAGTCGATGTCGTACTCGGTTACACGCCTGGTTTTGTCACCTCGTATGGCGGCGAGTCGCAGGCGTTCACCCGCCTCAACAATCTGGTGGACATCACCAACGAGGCCTACGTCAACAGCCAGATCGATGCCCAGATCCGGCTTGTCCGGATCGTGCCAGTCAACTACACCGATGCGAATTCCAACCAGACCGCCCTCGAAGAGCTGACCGGTTTCGTCGCGCCGAGCACGCGCACCACGCCCTCAGCGGTTTTTTCCGAACTGCGGGCCGCCCGCGACCAGTACGGGGCCGATCTGGTTTCCCTTGTCCGCAAGTTCAATACCCCTGAGAACGATGGCTGCGGCATTGCCTGGCTGATCGGCGGCGGACGTTCGGGGATCGACAGAACCGACGAATTCTTCGGCTATTCCGTGGTCAGCGACGGACGCGATGCCGGCACCGATGGCAAGACCTATTTCTGCCGTGACGAGACGCTTGCTCACGAACTGGGTCACAACATGGGTGCCCAGCACGACCGTGACACTGCCGACGGCGCGGACAACATTCTGCAGAACAACGAGTACGGCGTTTTCGATTATTCGTTCGGCTACAAGACGGGCGTGGCCACGGGCAACTTCTATACGATCATGGCCTATGGTGATTCCGGCCAGACGCGGTATCGCGTGTTCTCGAATCCACGTGTGACGTTGTGTGGCGGCGCGCCTTGCGGCATCGAGAACCAGGCGGACAATTCGCGTGGTCTGGGGCTGACTATTCCGACGATAGCAACGTTCCGGGGGGCAGTGGTCCCCGCACCGGGACCCCGCGCGATACCCGCGCAGTTCGACATTAACGCCGATGGTCGCGCCGACATCATCTGGCATTACCCATCCTCAGGCGAGGTGTACTACTACCTGATGAATGGGTCGACGATCACAG
>SCUY01000260.1 GCA_004322525.1 Lysobacter sp.
GCATCGGCGGGATTGACCGTCGTGCCATAGCCCTGCAGGGGACGGAACGGCTTGCGATCCGCGGCGTTGCCATCGGACGGAAGCAGCACGGATGCCAGCAGCACGATGGCGAGGATGGGAGAGAGACGATCGAATCTCATGCGGTTCTCCTTGGGTTTCAATCGATGGAGTGACGTCATCCCTGCGGGCTTTCCGCCATCGCGACGCAATACTGCTGCAGGTGGCCGGGCAGGTCGTCCGGGCATACGCCGCAGGCCTTGTTGCCGGGCACCGCGTAGTCGATGAACTTCGGATACGGAAGGTCGAGTTCGGCCATGAGTTTCTCGAAATCCTCGATGCTGCGATCGCCGCCAAGGCGCGGATTGCGCAGCTTTTCCTGCGCGATGCTCGACACCCATCGGCCCTGGTAGTCATGCGCGGGGTAGACGAGCGTCTCGGCCGGCAGCGAAAAGAGTTTGCCGCGCACGCTCTGGTAAAGCAGGCGCGAATCGCCGCTCTGGAAGTCGGTGCGCCCGCAGCCATCGATGAGCAGGGCATCGCCGGTAAATACGCGGTCACCGGCGACGATGGCGAAGTGGTTGTCGGTATGGCCCGGCGTATGCAGCGGCTCCAGGCGCACCCCGCCGATCTGCAGTGGCACGCCATCGTGCATCGGCACGTCGGTGCAGGGCAGGGCATCGAGCGCCGGGAGCGCGACGCGGCTTCCCGCCTCGCGCCGCAGGATCGATGCCGAGGTGATGTGATCGGCATGGATGTGCGTGTCGATCGTCATCACCAGTTTCAGACCGAGGTCGTTGACGGCCTGCAGGTCGCGCTGCCAGGTAGGCATCACCGGATCGATGAGCGCCGCCTCGCCGGTTTCCACGCAGCCGACCAGGTAGGTGTACGTCGATGACACCGGCTCGAACAGCTGACGGAAGATCATGGCAGACCCTTACAGGGAATGGGACGACAGCAGGCCGGCCACCACCGGCTCCAGCGCGGTGAGCCCGGCGGCGCGGCCCGCATCGAGCGCGTCTTCGGCATCCCGTCCACGCAGCCAGCCTTCCTGCAAGGCGACCGCCGCGCCGACACGGTTGGCGCTGCCGCAATGGATCAGCACCGCGCCACGTTGACGGGCATCGTCGAGCTCACGTGCGAATTCGTCGATCTTCGCGCGGTCCAGCTGCGAAGCGTTCGCGATCGGCACCGCGCGATAGTCCATGCCCAGCCGCGCCGCTTCCGCGGCCTCGTCAAAGCCCATGGTCTCGTCCGTGCCGCGCAGGTTGATGACGGTCCTGACGCCCTGCTGCGCGAGATCCGCGAGTTCCTCGGGCGAAGGCTGTCCTGCGCTGTAGAGGCCGGGCTCGAATTGGCGGATGGTGGTCATGGATAGCTCCTTTGCAGTGGCGGGCGTCGCCCGCGGAATTGGAAGCGTCAGAGCAGGCCCATTTCGGACGCGCTGCGATAGAGCATGTAGAGGGCGACGACGATGATCAGCGCCGCGAGCACGAGGTTCAGCGTGCCCTTGCGTGTTGACAGCCGTGTCGCAAGCCGCCCGCCGAACAGCCCGCCGACGGTGCCGCCTGCAATGAACACCGCCGCGAGTGGCCAGGAAACCAGCCCGCTATAGGCATAGTTCAGTGCGGTGGTGAGCCCGAAGGCGGCCACCGCGAGCAGCGACGACCCGACCGCGAACAGGATCGGCATGCCGGTCGAGGCGATCAGGCCGGGTACGACGAGGAAGCCACCACCGATGCCGAAAAAACCCGACAGCAGGCCGGTCGCGCCCCCCGTGGCGAGCAGCTTGGGCGCGTTGCCGCGGTTGAGCACCACCGCCGCATCGCCCTCGGCGCCCCGCGAGCGCAGCATCAGGCCCGAGACCACCAGCATCAGCAGGGCGAACAGGGCGAGCAGCTTCTGCCCGTCCATCGACTTGCCCAGTGCGGAGCCCAGGTAGGCGCCCACG
>SCUY01000261.1 GCA_004322525.1 Lysobacter sp.
GCGGCGATCGAGTTCGTCGCGACGGTCGCGCAGCCGGGAGCAGGCCTCGGCGACGGGCAGGGCCTGGCAGGTGTCGCGGATCCAGGTACCGGTCGGGATGTAGGCCGCCGGGCCACCGGTGACAAGGCCTGGACCCTGCCAGCGCCGGCCCGCGCCCACCTGCACCGTGGTGCCCCCATGGCGGTACTGCACGACGCCCCCGTACCCCCCTTCGACATAACCCCCATCGACATACGGCCCGGCGATCATGGCCGGATAGCCGAGCGTCCACATCGGTACCCAGCGCGGATTGCCCTCCGGCGACTCGCTCGCATAGTGCGCACCATCGGGCGTGGTGCATTCGTAGGTCGGCCGTGGGGGCGTGAGGTACACGACGCGCGGGATGGCCGGGGTTTCGCGCCCGACCCGCTGGCGCACGACGGGCAGGGCGGCGCGCCGGGGCGGATCGAGCGGACGCAGCATCGAGCGCACCTGCTGGTGCTCCCCGGCGCGGCAGGGCGAATCACGCAGGGCCAGCCGGCCTGCGGGGCCGGTGCAGCGGTAGATGGTCACCTGCGGTGATGGCGGCGCCGCTGGCGCTGGCAAGGCGGCCGAGATCGCGGCGGTCAGCAGCAGGGTGGGAATGCGGGACATGCCCGGCATCCTGCACCCGCCCCGGCCTCGGCGGAAGGCGCGCGGCCCGCGCCGTTCGCAGGGGTTCAGCGCTCAGGCGCGCAGGGTCGCACCGGTGCGGGCATCGCGGATGGCGGTCGGTGCCTCAAGCCCGCCGGTCCGGCCTTCGCAGACTCCGTCGATCAGGCCCAGCAGCGCGGTTGACAGCGATGCCCGGTCGAAGGCCGGTGGCTCGCCGCCGAGGTTCGCGCTGGTAGAGACGATCGGGCCGCCGAAGCGCCGGCACAGGCCCGCCACCACCGGATGCGCGCTGACCCGCACCGCGACCCCCGTGTGGTCGCCGGTGATCCAGGCGGGCACCGCCGATGTGGCCGGCACGATCCAGGTATGCGGCCCCGGCCAGGTGGTGGCCACCGCTGTGCGCCGGTCGGCATCCAGCGCTGCCCAGTCCAGCAGTGCGTTGAACTGCGCGAGGTCGGCGCCCACCAGGATCAGGCCCTTGTCCACGGGGCGCCGCTTGATCGCCAGCAGCCGATGCACGGCCTTGTCGTCAAAGGGTGCACAGCCGAGCCCCCAGACCGCTTCGGTCGGATAGGCGATGACGCCACCGCGGTGCAGGACGGCGGCGGCGGTGGCGAGGTCGAGGTCGGTCATGGCATCGGAACACGATGCCGGCCGCGGTGATGCACGGCCGGCGAGGCTGAGGTCAGAACGGAGCGTCGTCAGTCGTGGCGACGGCGCGACCGGCGGTTTTCTTCACGACAACCTTCCTGGTGGCGGGCTTCTTGGCGGTCGCGGCCCTGGTCACCGTCGTGCCGGGGGCTTTCTTTGCCGTCGCCTTGCGCGCGGCCTTCTTCGCCGGCTTCTTCTTCGTGGCGGCCTTCCTGGTCGCGGCCTTCTTTGTCGCCACCTTCGCCGTGCCGCTCGCGTCCGCGGTCCTGGTCGCGCGCGCCTTCTTCACCGGTGCGGCCTTCTTCGCGGACTTCTTGCCAAAGCCCTTGCGCATCGGCTTGCCGGTTTCCGCCAACATCTGCGTGACCTCCTCGAACGTCAGCGACGCCGGCTCGCGATCCTTCGGGATGCGCCCATTGAGTTTGCCGTCGCTGATGTACGGGCCGTAGCGGCCGTTGAGCACCTGGATGTCGCTGCCGTCGAAAGCCTTGATGATGCGGTTGCGCGCGATCTCCTCCTTCTGGTCGATCAGGAACACCGCACGCTCGAGCTCGATGGTGTACGGGTCATCTTCCTTGGCGAGCGATGCATAGCTCGCGCCGCGCTTGGCGAACGGCCCGAAGCGGCCCACGCCGACGCTCACGACTTCGCCGTTGCTCTCACCGAGATTGCGCGGCAGCTTGAACAGCTCCAGCGCGTCGGCGAGCGTGATCGTGTGCATCGACTGTCCGGGGCGCAACGAGGCGAACGTCGGCTTGTCCTCCGCGTCCTCGGCGGTGCTGCCGATCGCCGCATAGGGCCCGAAGCGGCCCAGCCGCACGCTGACCGGCTTGCCTGTCTTCGGATCGCTGCCCAGTTCGCGCGCGCCGGTCGCCTCGTTGCGGTCGACCGATTCCTTCTTGTCATCGACAAGCTTCTTGAACGGCGCCCAGAAGCGCTCCATCAGTGGCACCCAGTCCTCTTCACCGCGCGACACCGCATCGAGTTCGTCCTCGAGCTTCGCGGTGAAGTCGTAGTCGACGTACTGGGCGAAATGGCTCGACAGGAACTTGCTCACCGCGCGGCCGACATCGCTCGGGCGAAAGCGGCGGTTGTCGAGCTCCACATACGTGCGCGCAAGCAGCGTCGCGATGATCGATGCATAGGTCGACGGCCGGCCAATGCCGTATTCCTCGAGTGTCTTCACCAGCGACGCTTCGGAAAAGCGCGGCGGTGGCTCGGTGAAATGCTGGTCGGTATGCACGCGATCGAGCGGCAGGCGGTCGCCGGTTTTCATCGCCGGCAGCTTGCGGCCCTCGTCGTCTTCCTCGGCGGCCTTCGTGTCCTTGCCTTCCTCGTAGACGGCGAGGAAGCCCGGGTCCACGACCGTAGTGCCCGAGACGCGGAACGAATGCTCGCTTCCCGCGGCGAGATCGACCGAAACGGTATTCAGCACTGCCGGCACCATCTGCGAGGCCACCGCGCGCTTCCAGATCAGCTCGTAGAGGCGGCGCGCATCATCTTCCAGGTAACGCGCGACCGATGCCGGCGTGCGCAATGCGGAACTGGGGCGGATCGCCTCATGCGCTTCCTGCGCATTCTTGGACTTCGTCGTGTACGCATTCGGCTTGTCCGGCACGGCGCGCGTACCGAAATCGCGCGCGATCACGTCGCGGATCTCGCTGATCGCATCCAGCGACAGGTTCACCGAGTCGGTACGCATGTAGGTGATCAGGCCGACGGTGCCTTCGGCGCCGATGTCCACGCCCTCGTACAGCTTCTGTGCAACCTGCATCGTGCGGCGCGTGGTGAAGCCGAGTTTGCGAGCGGCTTCCTGCTGCAGGGTGGAGGTGATGAACGGCGGCGACGGACGACGCTTGCGCTCCTTGCTGGTGACATCGGTCACCTGCAGCACACCGCTCGCGGCCTTCGCAATGCGATCGCGCGCGGCGGTCGCGTCGGCTTCATTCGTCAGCGTGAACTGTTCGAACTTCTTCCCGTCGAGCTTCGTCAGCTTGGCGGTGAACGCCTGCGACGGGTGCATGACCTCGGCTTCCACCGACCAGTATTCGCGCGCGATGAAGGCTTCGATCTCCTCCTCGCGCTCGACGATCATGCGCAGCGCGGGGCTCTGCACGCGCCCGGCCGACAGGCCACGCTGGACTTTCCGCCACAGCACCGGCGACAGGTTGAAGCCGACCAGGTAATCCAGCGCACGGCGCGCCTGCTGCGCATCGACCAGTGGCTCGGCGATGGCACGCGGGCGGGTCATCGCTTCCTTGATCGCCTTGGGCGTGATCTCGGTGAATACCACGCGCTCGAGCGTGCGGTTCTTCAGCAGGCCGCGCTCGCGCAGGATCTCCGCGATGTGCCAGCTGATCGCCTCGCCCTCGCGGTCCGGGTCGGTCGCCAGGTACAGGTGCTCGGCCGACTTGGCCGCTCGCGCGATCGCATCGACATGCTTCTCGTTCTTGTCGATCAGCTCGTAGCGCATCGCGAAGCCGTGTTCGGTATCGACCGCGCCTTCCTTCGGCACGAGGTCGCGCACGTGGCCATAGGAAGCCAGGACGGTGAAGTCCTTGCCCAGGTACTTGTTGATCGTCTTGGCCTTGGCGGGCGATTCGACGATGAGGAGATTCTTGGCCATGGGGGATCCGTGGGCGGGGAGGCCCGGTAGCGGCCGTGCGGAAGGTCGGCACGGCGCGGAAATACGGGAAAAAAACGGGGCGTGGAAAGCGGCGACGCCCGCGGAACGGTCCGCGGGCGCGCAAGGCATCTCTATCTAGTGTCACCACGCGGTGGCCGCGGCTGTCAAGCCGCGCTCGCCGGATCAGTGGGCGCCGGCCGCCGCGGTGGCCCCCAGAATGACCGCGAAACCGATCAGCACGACGTAGCCGAGCAGGAACAGCCCGGCGATCGAGAGGATGACCACCGTCACCGTTCCCAGCTCGCGGCGCTGGCGTTCCGGATGTGCGGTGAATGCCCAGCCGTCGACCACCAGCGTGCCGCACATCATGTCGTGCAGGCCGCGCTTGCGGTCGGTGAACGCCGCCATGACCACGCCGACCAGCAGGATCAGGCACGCCAGCAGGAGCGCGAAATACCGCCCCACGCCGCGCCAGAAACCGATGCGGTAGCCGGCTTCGTCGGTGACCTTGATCCCCACCGCCATCTTGCCCGGCGTCGCCTGGCTGCCGGAGGCATGGAAACCCGCGAAATAGGCGGCACCCAGCGCCAGCGGCGCGAGATACGCCAGGACGATCCCCGCAATGCCGACCCCGGACGAAAGCAGTGCAGCGGGATTGGAGCCCAGCCCGGCCATGCCGCCGAACACCACCACCATCAGCAGCATCTGCAGCACGAAGCCTGCGATGCCGACCACGAAACTGTCGATGAAATAGGCCGCGAACCGCTTCAGGAAACCGGCATAGATGACCTCGCCGCCGGCCTGGTGCGCCTGCGCCTGGTTGAGGTGCGTGCGCGGTGCCGCATAAGGCGAGGCCTGCACGCGCTCGACGATCGCGTACGGGTTGCTGCCCCCGTGCGAAGGTGCGGCCGGGCCATCCGTTGCCAGGCGTGCGGGCGCACCCGGAGCCGGGCCGGCACCCAGAACCTCCGCCATCATTTCGCGCCAGGGCCTCCATTCCGGCATGCCTTCGCGCCACAACAGGATTTCAGGGGCGAGCTGACCATTGGCATGCAGATCCGCGAGATCCTGCGTCGCGACAGGGCCGAGCCGGTTGCGGTTGATGTCGCTGTAATACCAGGCGTTCATGGTGCGGTATCCGTGCCGACGCGGCAGGCGCGGGAGCGGTAGCGCGGCGGCAGGTCCCCACCCGTGCAGTCCCAACTTTCTCCGCTGCTGACGTACACCACCGTCTTGCCGTCGACCACCGGCTTCACTCCGCGCAGGGTGATCTGGAAAGCGCAGCGGCCGTCGTCGACATGGCCGACGCTGACGTCAGGCGCATCGCGAAGGCCGATCTCCTCCGGGCTGACGGGACAGCGGCCAAGGCGGCTGCGTGCTTCGACCAGCGCGGGCTTGATGGCCGTGGCGCGCAGATCCACCGCTTGGCTGACCTTCGAACGGACCAGGTAATCGTTGTAGGCGGGGACGGCGATCGCGGCGAGGATTCCGATCACCGGCACGGCGAGCACGGCGAGCACGATCAACGCGATCAGGCAGCCCGACATCCGTTTGGGCGGCGGCGCGGCGACACGGCCTGCGGGATACGCGGAAGGCCGCGCCGATACGGGGGCCGGCGCGTATGCAGGCAGGGGTGGCGGGCTGCTCAGGTCCTGCTGCACGGTATGCAGGTCGAACTCGTCGGCCAGGCGCTCCAGGGGCTGCCATTCCGGCAGGCCCTGACGCCAGACCAGCGTATCGCGCTGGAGGCGGCGTTCGCGCCAGCGCGCGCGGATGTCATCGGCCGACAACGGGCCAACCCGACCCTGCCCGGGGTCGTGATAGAACCACTCCACCATGCTATCCCCCGGTCCGTGCAGGCGCCGCCCCTCCCCGGGCCGCGCGTGATGACTAATGTACCGGTTCGGGTTCGTCCTCGAACATCTGTGTCTGCATCCAGGCGTAAGCCGCCTCGCTGCCGGGCTGGTTGCACAGCACCATCAGCACGACCCATTTGAGGTCATCGACATCGATTTCCTCCTGCTCCAGCGCCAGCGCGCGGTCCAGGACCAGTTCGCGCTGCTCGGCATCGAGCACACCATGTTGCTCGAGGAACATCAGGAAGCCACGACCATCGGCATCGAGTTTCTCGAGCTCCGGGCCGGCGTAGACGCGCACCGGGCCATTCGCCCGCGGGGAGGCCACGGCGGGACGCTGCCGCGCGAGCGCATCGAGCCATTCGAAGGCCTTGCCGGTCTCGTCAGAGCCGAAACCCGCGTGGCCGAGCTCGGCCAACAAGGCGGAATTACGGAGGGATTCGCGATCGCCGACCAGGTCGGCATCTTCGGTCATCACATGCTCGAAGAGGTAGAGCAGGACGTCGAGGATGCTTTCTTTCATTGTCCTCGGCCTGCGCCCTGATGGCACCGTGGCTGCATCGGCGGGCCGTGGCTCAGCCGACCCGGTAGAACCGGCCGTGCTGCTGGGCCACGCGGCCCTCGAGCTCCATGACCAGCAGCATGGAGGACAGCCTGGCGGGCGTCAATCCGGTGCGCTCGACGAGCTGGTCCATATCCGTTGGGTCGAAGCCGAGGAATTTCCACAGCATGTCGTGTTCGCCGCCCATTGCATCCGCCGGCCGCTCTTGCGCATTCATGCCGACGGGGAACAGCGCCTGCTGGCAGGCGGCTGCTTCTCGCACGGCGCCGTCGCGCAAGGCCTCGATGACGTCGTCGGCGGAGCCGGCGAGCGTCGCGCCGTCGCGGATCAGCCGATGGCAGCCGCGTGCGAGCGGGTTGCGAATGGAGCCCGGCACGGCGAAGACCTCGCGGCCGGCGTCCGCGGCGAGCCGGGCGGTGATCAGCGCGCCGGACCGTTCCGCCGCTTCGATCACCACTGTGCCCAGACACAGGGCGGCAAGCAGCCGGTTGCGGCTGGGGAAGTGTTCGCGGCGTGGCGCGGTACCGGGAAGGTGCTCGCTCACGATCGCGCCCTCCCGCTCGATACGCGCATGGAGGGCGGCATTCGCGCGCGGGTAGACGACATCGACACCGGTGCCGAGTACCGCGAAGGTAGCGCCTGCCACGCCCAGGGCCGCATCGTGAGCCGCGGTGTCGATGCCGGCGGCCAACCCGCTGCCGACGACGAAGCCGGCGCGTGCGAACGCGGCGGCGAATTCCGCCGCATGCTCGCGGCCACTGGGCGTCGGCCCGCGGCTGCCCACGACGGCGATCGACGGCCGCCACAGCAGGCCGACGTCACCGGCGACGAAAAGGGCGAGCGGCGGGCTCGGCGCATGGCGAAGCGTCGGCGGATAGTCGGGATCGTTCCAGCCGAGCACGCGGTGCCCCGGCGCCTGCAGCCAGGCGCGCCCGGCATCGAGCATCACTCGGGGCGGTGAGCGCAGCGAGGTGACCTGGTCCGCCGTCAACCTGCAGGCTTTCCATAGAGCGGGGTCGGAGACAGCGGCATCGAGGTCGACCGCCGCCTCCAGCAGCGCGCGCCGGGGCGCCAGCGGGCCGCCGCAGGCGACGAGGGTGAGCAGGGCGGAGGCGGGATCATGCATCCGACGAGGCTGCGCCGGATGCGACGACGGCGCCCTAGGACGCCGTCGCGATCGCGTGTAGGAAAAATCCGAACGTCAGTACGGCGCGTCGGGATGTTTCAACTCGTAACCAACGCGGGTGGGGCGGATGCCCTCCATCACCAGCGCGTAGCTCACCTTGTCGAACGTGCGGAACACCATCAGATGGCTCGCATACTCATCCGGCAGGCGCACGCGGTCGGCGCGGGCAACGGTGTCCGGATCGCGGTCCGCCCCCTTGGCGACGCGATCGGCGGCGAAGCTGCCCACGCGCCAGCTGGAGAACACCGTGCCGTTGTCGACGCCGTCCCGGGCACCGACCGACAGCGCGACGACGTCACGCGGACCGCCAGTGGTGAGCATATCGGCCACCGCCAGCACGCGGGCACGGCCGTATTCGACCTGGGTCTTCGGCGGATGCGGGAAGAACTGCAGGTCATACGGCCGGGGCTCGACCGGAATGACGCGGTCGCCCACGCGGATCTCGCGGCCATTGCCGTCGAGAACCAGCGTGGCGGCCTGGATGCCGCTCACCAGGCCGCGGCTGATTGTGCCTGCGCCCTGCTGCATCAGCTCGTAGCCGAGGATCTCCGACTCCTTGCGCGGCACCAGTAGGCTGGCCCACATGGGGTCGACGCCCGATACCGGCTCGAGGTTGGTGCCGGCGATGCGGTGTCCGCGGAAATCGAGGTCCGCCTTCGTGAAGATGTCGCAGCACTGCGTGCGGTCGATGCGGCCGTAGCGAACGGTCGGACGCACGATCGCATAGCGCTGGCCCGGCTGCGGATTGGCGAGGCCCTTGATATAGGCGACCTGCCCGCCGGTGCTGCGCAGGCGGTCTTCCTCGAGCCCGACCACGTAGGGCATGCCCTCGACGCTGTCGACGACACGCAGGTTCTTCAGGAACGGCTCGACCTGGCTCAGCGGCACGCCGCCGATGGGGGCGTCGGTGCGCGGGCCGGGCTGCATCGCGACGCGGTCCAGGTAGGCCAGCGAGATGACATCGCCCGGATAGATCAGGTGTGGATTGCGGATCTGCGGATTGGCCTGCCAGATCTCCGGCCACAGCCATGGGCGCTTGAGGAACTGGCCGGCAATGTCCCACAGGGTATCGCCGCGCTTCACCGTATAGGTGTCGGGATGCCCCGCGCGGAAGTCCGCCGAAACAGCGTAGGCGGCGACGGTCAGGAGCGCGGCGGCGGCGGCCGCGCGAAAGAATTTCTGAATAGCCATGGACCTGATTCCCCAGCAGGCGGACCCTTGAAGGGCTCGGGCACTATAGCCCACGGCCCCGCGCCCATTGCAACGCCGAGCGGGCGGTAGAATGGCGCCCCGTCTTGCGGTTGTGACGGTTGCCCCTATTTATTCCCGTGCATCAACGCGATGCGCCTGCCGCCGGCCCGCTGGCGGTGATCCGGTGATCCGCCATGGCCCAGCTTGAAATCCTCGAATTCCCCGACCCCCGCCTGCGCACCGTTGCCGCGCCGGTCGATCCTGCACGCGTCACCTCGCCTGCATTCCAGACGCTGCTCGACGACATGCTCGAGACGATGTACGAAGCGCCCGGCATCGGCCTGGCCGCGAGCCAGGTGGACGTGCACCAGCGCTTCATGGTCATCGACATCTCCGATGATCGTGCCGCTCCGCTGGTCTTCGTCAATCCGGAAATTCTCGAGCGCGAAGGCGAGCAGGTTTACCAGGAAGGCTGTCTGTCGGTGCCTGAGATCTTCGCCGACGTGACCCGCGCCAGTTCGATCCGGGTGCGCGCGATCGGCCGCGATGGCCAGCCGTTCGAAATGGATGCCGACGGCCTGCTGGCCGTGTGCATCCAGCACGAGATGGATCACCTCGCCGGCAAGCTGTTCGTGGACTACCTCTCTCCGCTCAAGCGCGAGATGGTGCGCAAGAAATTGGCCAAGCGGCGGCGCGCGGCGTAGGCGTGGTTCAAGCGTCGAGGCGCCCAGCACGGGACGCGAAGGCGTGAAAGAAGGTGGAGCGCGCCGGAGCCGATACCTCGCATGCGCTGCCCGGTGAAAAGTAATTTTTGCGAGTTCTGCATCCCCGCGGCCGTCACATTCCGCCACCCCACGAGCGCCCATGAGAATTGTTTTCGCCGGTACGCCGGAGTTCGCCGTGCCCGCCCTGCGTGCCGCCACGCAGCGCGGCGATGTCGTCGCGGTCTACACCCAGCCCGACCGCCCGGCCGGGCGTGGCCGTGGGCTCGCGCCGTCGCCGGTCAAGAAGGAAGCGCTGCTGCGCGGGCTGACCGTGCTGCAACCGGAAAACTTCAAGGCGGCGGTGTCCAGGGACGCGCTGCGTGCGCTGGCGCCGGACGTGATGATCGTGGTCGCCTACGGCCTGATCCTGCCGCAGTCGGTGCTCGACATTCCCGTGCATGGCTGCTGGAACGTGCATGCCTCGCTGCTGCCGCGGTGGCGCGGCGCCGCGCCGATCCAGCGCGCGATCCAGGCCGGTGACTCCACAACCGGCATCTGCCTGATGCAGATGGAAAAGGGCCTCGACACCGGCCCGGTGCTGCTTTCGCAGGCGATCCCGATCGGCGGGGATGAGACCGGCGGCCAGTTGCACGACCGCCTCGCCGTTCTCGGTGCACAGGTGCTGTCCGATGGCCTCGGCCTGCTGCGAGCCGGCATCCGCCCGGTGCCGCAGCCGCAGCCGGGTGATGGCGTGACCTATGCGAACAAGCTCGACAAGGCGGAGGCGCGGCTCGACTTCGCGCGGCCGGCGATGGAGCTCGCGGCCACCGTGCGCGCCTTCAATCCCTGGCCGATGGCGGAGGCCGTCATCGGCGGCGAGCGCGTTCGTGTACACGGCGCGCTGGCGCTCGACGAAGTGCATGCCGTGCCACCCGGACACGTGCTGCGCGCGGGCCGCGATGGCATCGACATCGCCTGCGAACCCGGCGTGTTGCGGATCCGTGTGCTGCAGCGCGATGGCGGGCGTGCGATCACCGCCGCCGATTTCCTCAATGCGCGGCAGGACCTGCAGACCCCATGAGGCCGCGCGTCGCCAAGCCGCCACCGGCGCCCGGCGCCACCACCCGCGCCGCGGCCGCGCGCGTGGTGGATGCTGTGCTCCACCACGGGCGTTCGCTGCGCACCGAACTCGGCCCCGCGCTGTCCACGCTGGACGACCCACGCGATCGCGCGCTCGCCGAGGCGATCGTCTTCGCCGTGCTGCGTGACCCCGCCCGTTTCGGCGGCGCGCTGGATGCATGGATGCAGCGCCCTCTGCCGCGTCGCGATGCGCGCCTGCGGGCGCTGATGCTCTGCGGTTTCGCCCAACTCGATCCGCTCGGTCTTGCACCCCATGCAGCCGTGGCCGCGACTGTCGATGCCGCGCGTGTGCTCGGCTATTCGGCGCAGACCGGTCTGGTCAACGCGATGCTGCGCCGCGCGCTGCGCGAGCCGATTCCCGCCGCGATCACCGCCGGTCACTGGCCGCCATGGCTGCGCCGGCGCCTCGAGGCGGACTGGCCCGGTGAGGTCGACGCGATCCTGCAGGCGAGTGCGCAGCCACCGCCGCTGTGGTTGCGGGTGAACCGGCAGCGCGGTACTCGTGATGCGTATGCCGATCGCCTGCGCGCGCAATCGCTCGAACCGCATGCCGATGCTCTCGCCGATGCACTCCGGCTCGACACCGCGGTCGCGGTGTCCATGCTGCCGGGCTTCGCCGATGGCGACGTATCGGTGCAGGATGCTTCCGCGCAGGCGGTGGCCGACGCGCTCGCCCCGCAACCGGGCGCGCGCGTGCTCGATGCCTGCGCCGCGCCCGGCGGCAAGAGCGCACACCTGCTCGAGCGTGATCCCGCGCTTCGCCTCACCGCGCTCGACATCGACCCGGCGCGCCTCGCACAGGTAACCGCAACGCTGCGACGCCTCGGCCTTCCCGCGGCGCGGACGCTCGCCGCCGATGCCACCGACCTCGCTGCATGGTGGGACGGCACACCGTTCGATGCGGTGCTTCTAGACGCGCCGTGCTCGGCGACCGGCATCGTGCGACGCCAGCCCGACGTCGTCCTGCACCGGCGCGAGAGCGACCTGGTCACCCTGCGGGCCTTGCAGGCGCACCTGCTCGACAGACTGTGGACCACGCTCGCTGCCGGGGGCACGTTCGTCTATGCAACGTGTTCGATCCTGCACGAGGAAAATTCAGGTCAGATCGACGCCTTCCTCGCCCGCACCCCGGATGCGCGGGTCGATGACCTTGGCGCGACATTCGGCCGCACGAGCGGCCCGGGGCGCCAGACGCTGCCTGGCGAGCGCCATCGCGACGGGTTTTTCTACGCACGCCTGCGCAAGGTCTAGCGAGGTCGGAAGGTGGTGTCGGTCACGGTGATCGAGGCACGCGGCCGCATGTCCACCGCACTGCCACTGGAAGGCTGGCGTAACCGGTGGCCGCTATGATCCGGTCCATGCTGAAGACCCCTGAATCCCGCGAGCGCTGGCTGTTCTGGCTGGTGGCACTGCTCGTCCTGGGCGCCGGCCTTGGCCTGCGTGATCCGTGGCCGGCCGATGAGCCGCGCTTCGCACTCGTTGCCCGTCAGATGGTGGAAAGCGGGCAGTGGCTGTTCCCGATGCGCGGTGACGAGTTGTATTCGGACAAGCCCCCACTGTTCATGTGGCTGCAGGGGCTAGCGCTGCTGTTGACCGGCCATCTGCGCATCGCCTTCCTGTTGCCGACGCTGCTGGCCTCGCTGGGCACGCTATGGCTGCTGCGCGACCTCGGCGCGCGAATGTTCTCGCGCGAAGCCGGCGCGTACTCCGCCTGGGCCCTGCTCTTCACCTTCGCCTTCACCTTCCAGGCGAGGCGTGCGCAGATCGACCCGCTGCTGGTGTTCTGGACGACGCTGTCGGCCTACGGCCTGCTTCGTCATCTGGTGCGCGGGCCGGACTGGCGGATGTGGATGCTGGGCTGGTTCGCCGCCGGGCTCGGCGTCATCACCAAAGGTGTCGGGGTGGTCGCACTGCTCGTGCTGGTTCCGGCCGCGTTCGCGCATCTACGTGGCTGGAAGGGCATCGGCGAAGCCGGCTGGCGTTCGCCGCGTGCCTGGCTCGGCCCGCTCGCGCTGCTCGTACCCGTACTGCTGTGGGCGGTGCCGATGCTGTCGGTCGTGCAGGCCAGCGGCGACCCCGCGCTGCACGGCTATGCGAATGATCTCCTGCTGCGACAGACCGCCCAGCGCTACACCGATCCATGGCATCACCGGCAGCCCTTCTGGTACTACCTGGTGGTGATCGCCACCCAGTGGCTG
>SCUY01000262.1 GCA_004322525.1 Lysobacter sp.
GCCTGTGCGCGAATTGATGATCACCTTCGCCGCCGGGGCGCCCGGCGAGATGTCCAGCGTTTCCAGCTGCGCGAGGAATGCGATGCGGTCGCCGCCGGGTGGCGCGATCTCGATGGTGACCCCATCCACCGCGCGCGCATGGCCGGCGCCGAACGCACTGTCGATAGCCGCGACGATGCGCGAGGCGGTGGTGAAGTCCGATTCATTGAGGTTTAGCGTGACCAGGCCCCCCTGCGGCGAGCCGGGCACCGCGCGTTCGACGATCGCCCCGTTCGGGATGCGGCCGGTATTGGTGGCATTGACCTGGATCTTCGATCCGTCCTTGCCCGCGGCACCGAAGCCGCTCACCACCAGGCTGCCCTGCGCGACGGCGTACACCTGTCCGTCGGCCCCCTTGAGCGGAGCCATCAGCAACTGGCCGCCACGCAGGGAGCCGGCGTTGCCGATCGAGGAGACGGTGATGTCGATCTGCTGCCCCGGCTTCGCATAGGCTGGCAATTCCGCACTGATCGCGACCGCGGCGACGTTCTTGAGCTGCGGGTTCACGCCGGGAGGAATGGTGACACCGAGCTGGTCGAGCATCGCCTTCAGGCTCTGCACGGTGAACTGGGTCTGCGAGGTGCGGTCGCCCGAACCGTCCAGGCCTACGACGAGCCCGTAGCCGACCAACGGGTTGCCACGCACGCCTGCCACCTGCGCGATGTCCTTTATGCGTTCGGCCTGCGCGGGCAGTGCCGTGCCGAGCACCAGCAGCGCGAACAGGCCGCAACGGAAATTCCTGGAAAGTGGCATGGCGGCCTCAGTAGGGCATCAGCGCGGAGTTGAAGAAACGGCCGAGCCAGCCCATCGCGTTGGATCGCGCGAGCGTGCCGCGGCCGCCGTAGACGATGCGCGCGTCGGCCACGCGATCGGAGTCGATGCGGTTGTCGGCGCCGATGTCGGAGATGCGCACCACGCCCTGAACCTGCACCACTTCATCTCCCTGGTTCAGGCGCACTTTCTTGTCGCCCGACACCAGCAAGTTGCCGTTGCCAAGATCCTGCACGACGGTGACGGTGACCGTGCCATCGAGGCGATTGCTCTGCTGGCTGTCCGCGCCGCCAGTGAAGTCGCGCGCGCCTTTGACGCTCGCCTGCAGGATGTTCTTGCCGTTGTAGGTGACCGACTGGCCTGCAATGGAGGGTGCTGCCATGTCGATCTTCGATGCCTTCTGCACCGCGGTCTGCGCCTTGCTGGTGGACGTCGTGCGCTCGACCAGCACGATGGTGAGGATGTCACCCACTTCGCGTGCCTTGTTGTCCTGGAACAGGCGCATCGGGCGGCTGCCCGTGGCGGCTGCCGTGGCATAGATCGAGCCGCCGCCGTCGCTGGAGGACGCCGCCACCGGCGTGGCCACCGGTACCGGCAGCGCGGCAGCCTGGCGACGCGCCTGCGCCTGCGCGGCGAGCTGTGCATGCACCTGTGCGGAGGTCGGCATGGCGGGGTCGTTGAAGGTGCGGACATCGCCCATCGCGGTCGCGCAGCCGGCAAGGCTGAGCGCGGATACGCAGGCGAGGGCGGCGAACAGATTCATCGCGGGCCTCAGAGATTCTGGTTGAGATAGCCGAGCATCTGATCGACCGTCGAGATCGCTTTCGCGTTGGTCTCGTACGCGCGCTGCGTCTCGATCATCGACACCAGCTCTTCGACGACGTTGACATTCGAGCTCTCGACCGACCCCTGGATCAGCGTGCCAAGACCGCTGGTGCCGGGATTGCCCTGCTGCGGCGGGCCGCTGGCGCCGGTTTCGGCGAACAGGTTCTCGCCCTTGGCCTGCAGGCCCGACGGGTTGACGAAATCCACCAGCGTGAGCGAGCCGACCTGCACGCCCGCGGCCTGCCCGGCGATCTGCGCGGTGACCGTGCCGTCCGAACCGATGGTCAGGCTCTGCGTGCCCTGCGGCAGCTGCAGGCCCGGCTGCACCGGATAGCCGGAATTGGTCACCATCTCGCCCTGCGAGTTGATCTGGAACGAGCCGTCGCGCGTATAGGCGGACGTGCCGTCG
>SCUY01000263.1 GCA_004322525.1 Lysobacter sp.
CGATGCGGTCTTCGGAACGCGTGAACGAGGTCATCGGGGTCAGAGCCCCTTCGCCGCTTCGGCGACCGCACGGAACAGTGCGCGACCCTTGTTCATCGTCTCCTCCCATTCCATTTCCGGATCCGAGTCATAGACGATGCCCGCACCCGCCTGCACGGTGAGGCGATCGTCCTGGATGACGGCCGTGCGGATCGCGATCGCGGTATCGGCATCGCCATGCCAGCCGATATAGCCGATGCTGCCGGCATAGACGTTGCGCTTGATCGGCTCGAGCTCGCGGATGACTTCCAGCGCACGGATCTTCGGCGCCCCGCTGACAGTGCCCGCCGGGAACGTCGCGCGCAGCACGTCGGCGTAGCTGAGGCCTTCCTTGAGGCGGCCGGTCACCTCGCTGACGATGTGCATGACGTGGCTGTAACGCTCGATCACGAACTGCTCGCCCACTTCGACCGTTCCGGGTTCGCTCACGCGGCCGACGTCATTGCGTCCGAGATCGATCAGCATCAGGTGCTCGGCGCGCTCCTTGGGGTCCGCCAGCAATTCCGCCTCGAGCGCGGCGTCCTCCGCGGGTGTCGCGCCACGCGGGCGTGTGCCGGCGATCGGGCGCACGGTGACGTGGCCCACGCCGTCATCGGTATGTTGCAGACGCACGAGGATCTCCGGCGAGCTGCCGACCACCTGCATACCGCCAACATCGAGAAAGTACATGTAGGGCGACGGATTGAGCGCACGCAGCGCGCGATAGACGTCGACCGGGCGCGCCTTGAACGGTACCGAAAGCCGCTGGCTCAGTACCACCTGGAAGATGTCGCCGGCACGGATGTAGTCCTTGGATTTCTCGACAGCCGCGATGAAGCCTTCGCGGGTGAAGCCGGAAACGAAATCGCTTTCGTCGAGCACCGCCGACTGGAGCGTCTCGGGATAGCCGGGGCCGCCCTGGCGCAGGCGATGCGTAAGTTCATCCAGCCGACGCTGCGCGCGGGAAAAGGCGCGTTCCTCGCGCGGGTCGGCATGCACGATCAGGTACAGCCGGCCCTTGAGGTTGTCGAACACCGCGAGCTCTTCGCTGAGCATCAGCAGGATGTCGGGCGTGCCCAGTTCGTCGGGCTTGCCGCGACCGGCAGCGGCCAGGCGCGGCTCGATGTAGTCGATGCATTCGAAGCCGAACCAGCCGACCAGGCCGCCGGTGAAGCCTGGCAGGCCTTCCAGCTTCGGGACCGAGTACTGCGTGCGCAGGCGCTCGACCTCGGCGAACGGATCGGCGACCTCTCGCGACTCGACGAGTTCGCCGTCCTCGGTAACAAACAGCGTATGCCCCGCGAAGGCGTACACGCGCCGCGCCGGCAGGCCGATGATCGAATAGCGGCCGAAGCGCTCGCCACCTTCGACGGATTCGAACAGGTAGGTATGCGGGCCGTCGGCCAGCTTCAGATAGACCGAAAGCGGCGTGTCGAGGTCGGAAAGAACCTCGCGGACGACCGGAATACGGGTGTGGCCGTCAGCGGCCTGCTGCTGGAACGATTCGAGCGAAGTCACGGGACATTTCCTGGAAGGTGCGGACACGGGCGGCGGCCTGCGGCCACCATCGCCAACCCGCGTCGGCCTTGAGGAAATGCGTGTTCGCCCGGAAATCCATGGCGGCGACTATAACGGCTCGGCCTGGCCGGTGCGATCCACAATGCCTCGCGAAGCCATCGATGCAGTGACGGCCGGATCTTCGAGCAACAGGCAGCCCGGAGGCAGGACCAGCCGCAGCCGGTGCGCAAGGCAGTCGATCCGGAAGCGCTCGCCTTCGACCGGTTCACCGTCGAGATTGAGCGTCAGCGGCTGCGTCGAGAGCACCTCCAGCCATGGCAGTCGCGCCCGCTCGGCCACCTGGTCCAGCGCAGCCTGTTTACCGTCGGCGATCGCCGTCGCCATCGTTCCTGCGAGCTCCCCCGACAGTTCGCCGACCACGGTGACGTCGAGCAGGCCATCGTCGATGAGCGCGTCAGGGCACAGCGCCTGTCCGCCGCCGGCCTGCCGTGCATTGCCGATGCCGAGCGCGATCATCGGCCCGGTCCAACGAAAACCCGGGCCACGCAGTTCCACTTCCTGGGGTTGCGCGCGGCAGATCGCGGCAACGCCACCGAGCAGGTAGGACAGGCCGCCGAGATATTTCTTCAGCCCGTCGTTCATGTCGGTGGTCGCCTGCGTACCGAAGCCGCCCGTGGCGACGTTCATGCACCAGCGCATGCGCGATCCCGCCTGTACGCGCAGGATGTCGACCGGCCGCGCCGTGCCCGACAGCGCAAGGGTGAACGCCGCGTCGAGCATGGCGGGGATACCGGCCGCGGCGGCGAAGTCGTTCGCGGTTCCCAGTGGCAGCACCGCGATGTGGGGAATGGCTGCACCTTGCTCCGCCTGCGCGGCAAGCGCCCCGGCGATTTCGCCGAGCGTGCCATCGCCACCGCCGGCAATCACGCAGTCGATGCCGTCGGCGATCGCTTCGTCGACATAACGTTCCCCATCGCCGCGCTCCCACGTAACGCGCACATCCAGCCGCTGCCCGTCGCGGCGGCCTGCATGCACGGCCTCGCGCAGGCCGGGGGCGCCGGCCGACTTGCCGTTGACGATCAGGCGTCGATGCGGAGCATTGGCCACCGGCAGGCCTCATCGGGGAAGAGCATGCAGGCTAACGATGCAGTGATCAGGCCTGGATGAAACAGCCCGCGCGTCATGAGGCTGTCATTGGCCACATGGAGCATGAAAGGCCATTGCAGGGACGATCAACGAGGCAGGACGCCTCACCTGCTTCCCCACCGGTGCCGAGAGGCGCCGGTTTTTTTGCCTCAGCCGCGACGCGCAGCGCCAACCGCCGCCTTCATCCGGCCGATCACGTCCGCATAGTCCGGGGCGTTGAAGATCGCCGAGCCGGCAACAAACGTATCGGCACCAGCGGCAGCGATCTCGCCGATGTTGTCGGCCTTGACGCCGCCATCGATCTCCAGCCGCACCGCGCGGCCGCTGGCGTCGATCATGCCGCGCACCCGGCGCAGCTTGTCGAGCGTCGACGGAATGAAGGCCTGCCCGCCGAAACCCGGGTTCACCGACATCAGCAGCACCATGTCGATCTCTTCGAGCAGGTAGTCGAGTACTTCGACGGGTGTCGCCGGGTTCAGCACGATGCCGGCCTGGCAGCCCAGCGAGCGGATCAGCTGCACCGTGCGATGCACGTGCCGGCTGGCCTCGGGATGGAAGCTGATGATCGACGCGCCGGCCTTGGCGAAATCCGGAATGATGCAGTCCACCGGCTCCACCATCAGGTGCACGTCGATCGGTGCGAGCACCCCGTGCTTGCGCAGCGCCTCGCAGATGAGCGGCCCGATGGTGAGGTTGGGCACGTAGTGATTGTCCATCACGTCGAAGTGCACCCACTCGGCGCCGGCTTTCAGCACGGTGTCCACTTCCTCGCCCAGCCTCGCGAAGTCGGCGGAGAGGATCGACGGGGCGATGACGGTCGGTTGCATGAGCTCTCCGGATTTCATTTGCGCGGATTTCGAAGCAGGCGAATGCGGTCGTAGGCAGTGTTGATCGCGCGCGAGCGCTCCTCCGCGCGGCGTCGCAGCTCGGGCGCCGCGGTGGCGACCTTGTCCGGGTGGTACTGCGACATCAGGCGCCGGTAGGCCTGGTCGATCTGCGCATCGCTGGCTTCGTCGGTAATGCCCAGCACGCGGTAGGGATCATCGCGCAGCCGGAACCAGTCGGCATCGAAAGCATGCCCGACCAGCAGGCCGATCAGCGCCCCCGCCGGCGGCTCCGCGCGCATCAGCGCCGCGCCCGCGAAGAAGCCCAGCAATTTGCCGTACCAGCGGGACATGGACCCTTTGCAATGCCTGTGGAGCAGGACGGCAGTGTACCTGCGGGCCCTGCGCGGCCGGCGTACACTGCCCGGCCCCCGTCGACCGCGACGGGTCGATCGCCATCAGGAAACGTGCGTGTCCACCTCGACGCGAGCCTCGCTTCTGCAGTCCGACCTGCCCGGCCTCCACCTGCGCCACCGCGGCAAGGTCCGCGATGTCTTCGACGTGCCCGCCGAGCGCCTGCCGCCTGCCGCCGCGCGCGCCGGCGACCACCTGCTGATCGTCGCCACCGACCGCCTGAGCGCCTTCGACGTGGTGCTGCCCGACCCGATTCCCGGCAAGGGCGAGATGCTCTGCCGGATCAGCAACTTCTGGTTCGGGAAGACCGCGCACATCGTGCCCAACCACCTCACCGGCATCGACGTGGCGAGCGTATTGCCCGAGGGCATCGACGCCGCGCTCTATGCGCAGCGCTCGGTGGTGACGCGACGCCTCAAGCCGGTGCCGATCGAATGCATCGCGCGCGGTTACGTGATCGGCAGCGGCTGGAAGGACTACCAGCGCACCGGGCGCATCAGCGGCATCGCGCTGCCCGATGGCCTGCGCCAGGCCGAGAAGCTCGCCGAGCCGATCTTCACGCCATCCACCAAAGCGGCGGTGGGCGATCATGACGAGAACATCGATTTCGACACCACTGTGCGCCTGTGTGGCGCCGACCTCGCCGAAGCCGTGCGCGATGCCACGCTCCGCCTCTACGCGTACGCAGCCGACCATGCGGCGCAGCAGGGGATCCTGCTCGCCGACACCAAGTTCGAGTTCGGCACCGATGCCGATGGCCGCCTGTACGTGATGGACGAGATGCTGACGCCGGATTCGTCGCGCTACTGGCCCGCCGATTCGTACGAGGTCGGCACCAGCCCGCCGAGCTATGACAAGCAATTCGTGCGTGATTACCTGGAAGGCATCGGCTGGGACAAGACGCCCCCGGGCCCGACGCTGCCGGCGGACGTGATCGAACGCACGCGCGCGAAGTACGCCGAGGCACTCGAGCGGCTGGCCGGTCTGCGCGTCGACTGATCGGCCGGCCGACGCCGCGGCGGAACGCGGTGGTCGCCCATCTGCAACGCCGGAGCCCTGCGCGCTGCGGCATCATGGTCGCCACGTTCGCCGCGAGCCCGCCATGACTGCCTTCGAACGCCCGATCGACCGCTGGTTCGCGAGCTACAGCGACGATCACCGCAATGCCACCAACCAGCGCACCCATGTCGTCTGCGTGCCCGCGATCCTGTGGAGCGTCATCGCGCTGCTGTGGTGTATCCGGTCGCCCACTTCGCTGTTCCGCGACGGGATCTTCGCCGGCTTCGCGATGCTCGCCGCCGCTTTGTTCTATTACCGCCAGTCACGCCGCCTCGGGCTCGGCATGGCGCTGGTGTTCGTCGCCTTCGGGCTGCTCACGCGCCTGCTGTATGCCGCACTCGGGCCGCGCGACCTCGCGATCCTCGCGGTCTGCGTGTTCGTGGTCGCGTGGATCGGCCAGTTCGTCGGCCACAAGCTCGAAGGCCGCAAGCCGAGTTTTCTCACCGACCTCACCTACCTGTTGATCGGCCCGGCATGGGTGCTCGCCAAGGCGTTCCGCCGTTTCGGCCTGGCGTACTGAGCGATGTCGCGTGCTGCCGGCCTTGGAGGTCGTGATCTCGTCCTGGTACTGCTGATCTGCCTCGCCTGGGCGGGCAATTTCCTCATCTCGGCGCTCGCATTGCGGGAGATCCCGCCGTTCCTGTTCACCGCACTGCGCTTCGCGATCCTCGGCCTCGCGCTGCTGCCGTTCCTGAAACCCCCGGCGCCTGGGCAGTGGCCACGGCTCATCGTCACCGGGTTGTGCCTGGGCGTGCTGCATTTCGGCCTGAGCTTCACCGCGTTGAAGCTGGCCGGCGATCTCTCCTCGCCGGCGATCGTCATGCAGTGCTACGTGCCCATGACCGCGCTGCTGGGCTGGCTCGTGCTCGGCGAACGCTTCGCGTGGCGCACCGGGCTGGCGATCGCGCTGAGCTTCGCCGGAGTGCTGGTGCTGGGCTTCGATCCGATGGTGCTCGACCACCCGGCCGCGCTGGTGACCATGGTGATCTCGGCGTTCTTCCTCGCGCTCGGTACGGTGCTGATGAAGCGGCTGCAGGGCCTGGATGTTTTCAGCCAGCAGGGCTTCATCGCCCTGATAAGCATCATGCCGCTGCTGGTGATCAGCCATTTCGTCGAACCGGGCGGGTTCGCCACCCTGCGGCAGGCGTCGTGGCTCGCCTGGTTCGGCGCGGCGTATGCGGCTTTCATTTCGTCCCTGCTCGGCCACGGCCTGTACTACGTGCTCGTCAAGCGCCATCCCATCGCGCAGGTCACGCCGTGGTTGTTGATCACACCTGTGCTGGCGGTGGGCCTGGGCATCGTCTACTGGGGCGACCGCCCCGGCCCACGCTTGCTGATCGGCGGTGCGATGGTGCTTGGGGGCGTGCTGATGATCGCCCTGCGTGCGCTCGCGAAGACGAGCGACCGCGTACCGCCCGCGACCGATCTCTAGACTCAGCGACGCGGTGGGAACATCCGCGCGGTCGGCTGGAAGGCGCGGGGCGCATAGCCGAAGGCCTCGCGGGCCGGCGCCGCGTCAAAGACCAGGTCTCGCCGCATCCGCTCGACCATCGCATCGCCATAACCGGCGGCCACGCCGCGCGATCGCGCGAGACGCAGCAGCCATGCGAAGACCGGCAAGGGCAGCTCCAGCAGGCGCGCCGGCGGCTCCAGCGCCCCCAGCACCCGGCGAACCATGTCGCGGTAGGGCAGGGTTTCACCCCCAGGCAGGTCGAAGGTGAGGTCGTGCGCGAGCGGCGCCGCCAGGCAATCCACCGCGGCATCGGCGAGATCGTCCACATGCACGGGCTGGCGCAGCCCGGTCGCCCGGCGTGGCAGCGGGAACCAGCGCAGGCGATGGGCGAGCATGGCGATGCGGCTGAGGGTCGCGTCGCGCGCGCTGCCGTATACCAGCGTCGGCCGCAGCACCGTGGCCGCTGCGCCGCGTGCGCGCGCGGCCGACATCAGGCTGTCCTCGGCGCGACACAGCCGCTGGGCGACGTCGCGCTCGGCGGCGTCGCATGAATGCTGTTTCACCACCACGCTCGTCGAGCCGAATGCGACCACCCGCGGCGCGACCACCCGCGCACCGTCGTACCAGCGTGCGAACGCATCGAGTGGCCCACAGCTGAGGATGGCGTCGACTTCGGCTGGCAGCGGTGGCATGCGGTCGAACTCGCCCTGCAGCCAACCCAGCCCCGGCGCATCGGCATGGGGTGCCCGCGACAGGGCAGTGACGCGCCAGCCGTTCGCCCGCAACCGTGTCAGCGCCGGCGCGCCGACCTGGCCCGTCGCACCGAACAGCAGGACGTGCCGCATCAGTGACGCGCGCTGGGCGGCAGCACTGCGCGCAGCCAGCCGTAGCCAGCCACGGCGGCGACGAGCGAGGCGGTGAGTACGCCAAGCACCGCCGCCTCGTAAAGCGCGGCGTCGTGATAGGCGAGCGAGGCAATGAAGAGGCTCATCGTGAATCCGATTCCGCACAGGATGCCGAGCCCGATCGTCGCGCGCGTCCCCATGCCGTCGGGCAAGGGCGACCAGCCCGCGGCGCGCATGCCGAGCGCGGCGGCCACGATGCCAATCGGCTTGCCGAGCACGAGCCCGACCAGCACGCCGACCGGCAGCCCACCACCGAGATCGTCCGCGCCGATGCCGCGCAGGTCGAGCCCGGCGTTCGCTAACGCGAACAGTGGAAGGATCGCGTAGGCCACCCACGGATGCAGCGCATGCTCGAGGTGTTCGAGTGGCGAATGCTCGATCTCGTCATCGATGTCGTTGCGTGGATCGACATGCGGGATCATCAGTCCGGTCGCGACGCCGGCAAGCGTGGCATGCACGCCCGACTTCAGCACGCAGACCCACAGCACCACGCCCAGCAGCAGGTAGGGCGTGAGCGCGGTGACGCCGCGCCGGTTCAGCAGCGCCATCGCGGCGAGGGCGAGGGCCGCCCACGCGAGCGCCACGAACGACATGCCGTGCGAATAGAACAGCGCGATGATCACGATCGCGATCAGGTCGTCGACCACCGCGATCGTCGACAGCAACAGCTTCATTCCAGTCGGCACGCGCGAACCGAGCAGCGCGAGCACGCCGAGCGCGAAGGCGATGTCCGTCGCGGTCGGCACGGCCCAGCCGCGCATCGCCGCCGCGTCGCCATGGTTGAAGGCGGTGAACAGCAGCGCCGGCACGATGACGCCGGCGACTGCGCAGACCAGCGGCAGCAGCAGGCGGTCGCGGCCGGCGAGTTGTCCGCTGATCGATTCGCGCTTGATCTCCAGCGCGACGAGCAGGAAGAACACCGCCATCAACCCATCGTTGATCCACAGCAGCAGCGGCTTGGCGATCGCGAACGTTCCCACGCGGATTTCGACCGGAATCTGCCGCAGCGCCTCGTAGGCGGCGGACCACGGCGAGTTCGCGAACACGAGCGCCAATGCCGCGGCGGCGATCAGCACGATGCCGGCGGCGGCTTCGAGACGGAAGAATTCGGCGAGCGACCGTACGGCGCGGTTGCCGAGCCCGGCGGGCGGCGAAGAGAACGACGTCATGCGGCCCAGTATATGGGTCGCCTCCGCGGACTCAGCGATTGACCAGCAGCGCCTCGAACGCGATCCACGCGGCGAACGCCACCAGCAGCGCGATGCCCTCGTTGCGCGAGACGCGCATGTCACCACGCAGCACCGGGATCAGCATCGCGCCGAACACCAGTGCGGCCGGCAGTTCATAGCGCACGAACGAAGCCGGAATCGCGAGCCCGCCACCGAGCACCGCCATGCCGCCCAGCACGAGCAGTATGTTGACCAGGCTCGAACCGATCACGTGCCCGGCGACGAGGTCGCCCTGGCCCCGGCGCGCGGCACCGATCGCACCGGCCATCTCCGGCAACGCGGTGGCGATCGCCACGGGCAACAGGCCGGTGAGCAGCGGCGTCAGGTTCATGGCGGCCCCGAGCGCGGGCGCATTGTCGACCAGCAGCTTTGCACCGAAGTACAGCAACACCGCCGCGATGGCGAGGCGGATGAGGTTGAGCCCCAGCACCTCGCTCGTCCGGGTGAAGGCCTCGATCCCGGCACGCACGTCCGCCGTCTCGTTGCGGCCGCGCGCGATGGCGAAGGCGAGCACCGCGACGAAGGCGAGCACCAGCGCC
>SCUY01000264.1 GCA_004322525.1 Lysobacter sp.
TCGGATTTCGATGGCCGCGCCGCGCTGATCAAGATCGAGTACGACGCCAGCGAAGACGGTTATCGCGACGACTGATCGCATCCTATCCGGCGCCTCCGGAAGCCCCGCCCTGGCGGGGCTTTCCGCTTTTTCCGGGTGTCACTCGCAGCAGCGGCGCGCGACAATGACGCCTCTTTATTCCGCCACGCCTGGAGCACCATGACCATCCTGCGCATGTCCGATCTCGACCTTGCCGGAAAACGCGTGTTGATCCGCGAGGATCTCAATGTGCCGATGGAACGCGATCCATCGGGCAATGCGCGCATTACATCCGCGCAGCGCATCGTCGCTGCGCTGCCGACGCTGCGCATGGCGCTCGACCGCAGTGCGGCAGTGATGTTGATGTCGCACCTCGGGCGGCCGAAGGAAGGTGTGTGGACCACGCAGGATTCGCTGGAGCCGGTGGCCAGGCATGTCTCCGCGCTGCTCGGCATGGACGTGCCGCTGGTGCGCGACTGGGCCGGCGGAATCGATGTCGCGCCGGGACAGGTGGTGATGCTCGAGAACTGCCGCATGAACGTGGGTGAAGCCAGCGACGACGAAACCCTGTCGAAGGCCTATGCCGACCTGTGCGATGTATTCGTCATGGATGCCTTCGGTACCGCGCATCGCGCGCAGGCGTCCACGCATGGCGTGATCCAGCAGGCGAAAATCGCCTGTGGAGGGCCATTGCTGATGGCGGAACTCGATGCACTCGCGAACGCGCTCGAACATCCCGCGCGTCCGCTGCTCGCGATCGTTGCGGGTTCCAAGGTCTCGACCAAGCTCGAGCTGCTGTCGAACCTCGTCCCGCGCGTCGACCAGCTGATCGTCGGTGGAGGCATTGCCAATACGTTTATCGCCGCGCTTGGCCACAACGTTGGCAAGTCGCTGGTGGAGCATGATCTCGTCGACACGGCGAAGCGCATCATCGCCCAGGCACGCGCCCGCGGTGCGGAGATCCCGCTGCCGGTCGACGTGGTGGTCGCACCCGAGTTCAAGGCCGATGCCATGGCGACGGTCAAGCGGGTCGACGAGGTTGGCGATGACGACATGATCCTCGACATCGGGCCGCAGACCTCCGCGCTGTATGGAGAACTCGTCAAGCGCGCGGGCACGGTGGTGTGGAACGGGCCGGTGGGAGTGTTCGAGTTCGATGCCTTCGGCAACGGCACCCGATCACTCGCGCAGGCGATCGCCGACAGCGAGGCGTTCTCGATCGCCGGTGGTGGCGACACGCTCGCGGCGGTCGACAAATACCGCATCGCGGACCGCGTCAGCTACATCTCCACCGGCGGCGGTGCGTTCCTCGAATTCCTTGAAGGCAAGGAGCTTCCCGCGGTGGCCGCCCTGCGCGCACGGGCAGCCTGATGGCAGCGCCAGCGACCCTGCTTTTCGACCTCGATGGCACGCTCATCGACTCCGCCGTCGGCATCACGCGGTGTGCCGCGCATGCCTTCGAACGGCTGGGCGAACCGGTTCCGGATGCGGCGACACTGCGCAGCTGGATCGGCCCGCCGCTGCGGGTGAGTTTCATGCCGTTGCTGCGTGACGAGCAGCGTGTCGAACGTGCGGTGGAGCATTACCGCGAACGCTATGAAACGCACGGCTGGGCCGAGCACGAGGTCTATCCCGGCATCGGCCAGGCGCTGGAAATCCTGCGTGAGGCCGGCCATCGGCTGGCGATCGTCACCGCCAAGAACGAGCCGCATGCGCGCAAGATCGCGGCGCACCTGCCGTTCGGGCACCTGTTCGAGGAGATCGTCGGCGCGACGCTCGATGGCCGCCTGAGCCACAAGCCCGAGCTCATCGGCGAGGCATTGCAGCGGCTGGGGGCCGATGCACGCGACTGCCGCATGATCGGCGACCGACGCATGGACATGGAGGGTGCCGTGCACCACGGGATGCGTGGAATCGGCGTGCTGTGGGGTTTCGGCGACCGCGATGAATTGCATGCGGCCGGCGCGTCCGCACTGGCGATGACCCCGGCCGAACTGCCGCTATGCATCGGCTGAAATCGAATGCGGCGTGTCCCGTCGCGAGGGCATGCTAGGTTTCCCGGCTGGAAGTTTCCGGCCGGAAATGGAGCCGCTGCATGAGCCATCCCACCCGTCGCACCAAGATCCTCGCCACGCTCGGCCCCGCCACTGATGCACCCGGCGTGCTCGATGCGCTGCTCGAGGCGGGGGTGGACTGTGTCCGCCTCAATTTCTCGCATGGGGATCCATCGGCGCAGGTGGCACGCGCCGAAGCGGTGCGCGAGGCCGCGCGGCGGATCGGGCGCGAGATCGGCATCCTGGCGGACCTGCCGGGCCCGAAGATCCGCATAGAACGTTTCGCCGCCGGGCGCGTTGAACTCAGGCTGGGCGATCCGTTCGACCTGGTCGCCCGGCAGGACGTGCCGCCGGGCAATGAGCGCGAGGTCGGCGTGAGCTATCTGGGCCTGCCCGGCGATGTGCGCCCGGGCGACGTGCTGCTGCTGGATGACGGCATGATGCAGATGCAGGTCGATGCCGTGGAAGGCGAACGCATCCGCTGCACGGTACTCAATGATGGCGTGCTGTCCGACCGCAAAGGCCTCAACAAGCAGGGCGGTGGGCTGTCGCTGGGGGCATTGACCGCGAAGGATGAGGAAATCATCAAGGTCGCCGCGAAGATCGGCGTCGACTTCATCGCGGTGTCGTTCTGCCGCACTGCGCAGGACATGCACGATGCACGGCGGATCGCGCGCGAGGCGGGCAGCGATGCCGCGCTGGTGTCCAAGATCGAGCGCGCCGAGGCGATCGAGAACCTGCACGAGATCGTCGAGGCCAGCGACGTGGTGATGGTGGCGCGCGGCGATCTCGGGGTGGAGATCGGCGATGCGGAGCTGCCGGGCCTGCAGAAGAAGATCATCCGCGAGGCACTGAGCTCCAACCGCCTCGTCATCACCGCGACGCAGATGCTGCAGTCGATGACCGACAGCCCGATCCCCACCCGTGCGGAAGTGCTCGACGTTGCCAATTCGGTGATCGACGGCACCGATGCGGTGATGCTTTCGCAGGAAACCGCGGCGGGGAAATATCCGCTGAAGGCTGTGCAGGCCATGGCGCGGATCTGCCTCGGGGCCGAACGCCAGTTCGATCACGACACCGATTTCGAGAAGGCGCCACGCGGCCTGGACCGCGCCGACCAGGCGATCGCGATGGCGGCGATGTTCCTGTCCGAACACATCGGCGTGCGCGCGATCATCGCGATGACCGAGTCCGGAGGCACGCCGCGCTTCCTGTCGCGCTTCCGTTCCCCGTCGCAGATCATCGCCCTGTCGCACCACGAGGACGCGCGCCGACGCATGTCACTGATGCGTGACGTCATCGCTATCCATTTCGACAGCCGCGGCATGGCGGCGAGCATCGCCGCGCGGCAGTCGGCCAAGATGCTCTTCGACTGCGGCCTGCTCGCCGCGGGCGACCGTATCGTCTTCACCAGCGGCGAGACCATGCAGCAGCATGGCGCCACGAATACCCTGCGGCTCCTGCAGGTGGGCGCGGATGGGCAGGCTGAAGGGCTGGGTGACCTGTAATCGGCATCGCGATGCGGTGCGGTGCAATGGCCGTAAGTGACTGTCTGTAAACGGGGGTTGGCAGGCCGCAGCTATAATGCGGCCCTTCCTTCCAGCCGCTCGACAGGACCCCATGAGCATCGAACATCTTGCCGAAACCGCCCTCGCGATGGTCGCCCCGGGCAAGGGCATCATCGCGATCGACGAGTCGAACACCACCATCAAGAAGCGGTTCGATGGCGTGGGCATCGACTGCAGCGAAGAGAACCGGCGCGCCTATCGCGAGCTGCTGTTGACGACGCCGAACCTGGGCGACTACATCTCCGGCGCGATCCTGTACGACGAAACCATCAGGCAGGCGACGAAGGACGGCACGCCGTTCACGCAGGTGATGGCCGCGAACGGCGTGATCCCGGGCATCAAGGTGGACAAGGGCCCGCAGCCGCTCGCCGGCTTCCCGGGCGAGGTGGTGACCGAAGGCCTCGATGGCCTGCGCGCGCGGCTCGAGGAGTACTACCGGCTCGGCGCGCGTTTCGCGAAGTGGCGCGCGGTGATCAACATCGGCGACGACATCCCGACCGGCACCGCGATCGAAGCCAACAGCCATGCGCTGGCGCGTTACGCCGCGCTCTGCCAGGAACAGGGGCTGGTGCCGATGGTCGAGCCGGAAGTGATCATGGATGGCAGCCACGACATCGACATGTGTTACGAGGTCACCGAAGTGGTGCTGCGCTCCCTGTTCGGCTCGCTCTACGAGCACAACGTGATGCTGGAAGGCACGATCCTGAAGGCTTCGATGGTGATCCCGGGCACTACGTCCGGCGAGAACGCCAGCGTCGAGGAAGTCGCTGCGATGACGCTGCGCTGCCTCAGGGCGACCGTGCCGGCGTCGCTTCCGGGCATCGTCTTCCTCTCGGGGGGTCAGTCCGACCACGATGCCACCGCGCATCTCAATGCGATGAACATGGCTGGCCCGCATCCGTGGCCGCTGTCGTTCTCCTACGGCCGCGCGATGCAGTCGGCGGCGCTGAAGCTGTGGTCGCAGGACATGCAGGCCAACTACGCCGGCGCGCAGCAGACCGTGTTCGCACGCGCACGCGACAACGGACTCGCGGCGCTTGGGCAGTGGCAGCCGGGTAGCTGATCGCTCCAACCTGCTGGATCTGGACGCCGGCCATGCGCCGGCGTTTTTTTGTGCCATGCGTGGGCGGGTAAACGTGAGCCATGCAGAGACAGGTGACAGGGCAGCTGATGCGCCGATAGGCCACGAGACATGACCTGCGGCCTATCGGCTAGTGCCCGGAAAGCACCGACCGGCGCGTCTTCGCTGATGTGCCCCTGCCATCGTGTGCCGCACAATGCCTGTCCTTGCTGTGGGACATCCTCCATGAACCGTCCATCCGGCCCTCGTCCGCCATCCCCCTGGTCATCGACGCGGCCGGTGGCCAGCGCGTCGCGCGAGGAACCCCGCGGCGCGACAGCGGAGATCCGGCTGTACGGGCTCAATGCCGTACAGGCGGTATTCGCGCGACGCCCGGAGGCGATACGCAAGGTCTACCTCGCCGAGAACCGCTTGGCCGACGTACAGCCGCTGCTGCGCTGGTGCGTGGCGCAGCGCGTCGGCTATCGCGTCGTCGAAGAGTCTGATCTGCAGAAGCTGGCAGCGAGCGGTCACCATGAAGGTATCGTCGCCGATGTATTGCGCGCGGAACCGCAGCCGCTGTCGACATGGCTGCGTACGGTAGGCGATGGGCCGCAGTGCGCGCTATGGCTGGATGGCATCGGCAATCCGCACAACTTCGGCGCGATCCTGCGCTCGGCCGCTCACTTCGGTGTCTGCGCCCTGTTGCTCCCGAAGGACAGCACGCTCGCGTTGTCCGGTGCGGCGGCGCGTGTCGCCGAAGGTGGCGCGGAACATGTGCCGCTGGTGCGGCTGGGGCGCAGTGACAATGCGATCGCGCAATTGCGCGGCGCGGGGTTTTCGCTGGCCGCGACGGTGGTGGACGGCGGTGACGACCTCTTCGGGACGCGGTTGCCGGAGAGGCTGGTCTACGTCATGGGCGCGGAGGGCGGAGGTATGGATCGCGCCTTCGCCGCGGTATGCGATCTGCGGCTGTCGATATCCGGAACCGGGGCGGTGGAAAGCCTCAACGTCTCGGCGGCGACGGCCGTGCTGCTGGCGCAATGGCGGCGCCCGCACCCCCTGTGACGTGTTAACGCGCAGCGTCGCCGCGGCGATGATGCCGACGCGGATCAGTGAGGGGCATCGGGCAGTGTCTGCAGTGGAAGCCGGACATCGACACGGGTATTGCCCGGCTGGCTGGTAATGGACAACGTCCCGCCCAGCTGTTCGGCGCGTTCACGCATGGTGATCAGCCCGAGGCCGGTCGCATGCCCCGGCGGAAGCCCGCGGCCATCATCGCCGACATGCAGGCGCAATTCGTCGTCATCGCATTCCAGCCGCAGCAATACGTGACGCGCCCGCGCGTGTCGCAGCACGTTGGTGAGTGCTTCCTGCGCGATGCGGAAGCAGGCGAGTTCGATCGCGTGGTGAGGGCGGCGGTCGAGCCGCGTTATATCCAGCGTCAGCCTAGGGCTTTCCGCGCGGAACATCGCGCCCGCCTGCCAGCGTAATGCCGCTTCCAGGCCGAGCGCGTCGAGCTGTGGCGGGCGCAGCAACAGCGAGAGATCGCGCAGCTTCGCAACGGTCTGGTCCGCGATATCGGCGATCTCCTGCGCGGTCTCCTGTACGACGGCCGTGCGCGGCGGGTCGGGTTCGTGCTGCAGCGAGCTCGCGCACAGTTTGATCGCGGTGATCGCCTGGCCGATGTCGTCATGCAGTTCGCGCGACAGCGAGGTCCGCTCGTCTTCCTGCGCCGTCATCAGCCGCCGCGTCAGCACGCGCAGTTCATCACGCTGGCGGTGCAGCTGGCTGGCGAGCACGTCGCCGGCCGTGCGGCTGCCTTCGCTTTCCGGTCTGTCGGACAGGCGCGGCCGCAGGGCAAGCCACAGCAGCGGAACGCCGACAGTGAGCAGTGCGGCCGATACCGCGGCACCGGCCTGTGGCCCGAGCATGATCGCGACCAGCAGCCCGGCGAGCGTAGGCAACGCGAGCCACGCGGCGACGGGCAGGGCGATGAAGCGAAGCCGGGACAGGAGAGCAGAGGGCATCGCGCGAGTGTGCCACGGCGGCTGCGCGCGCCGGACGTGAAAAGGCCGCCGACGCATGCACGCCAGCGGCCAGGCATCGTGCCCGGATCAGAACAGCTCGACGCTGCCCGCATCCATCGACTGTTGCATCACCGGCTTATGCAGCGGACGCTCCCACTCGCCACGCATCTGGCCGATACGTTGCGCGATCTGGCCCAGCGCACGCTGTACGTCGGCATCGTGATGGGGCCGATGCAGAAGCTCCTGCAGGGCGACGGCCTCACGGTTGATCGCATTGAGACGGTCGAGATGCAGGTTGGCCGCGCCCAGGGCCTGCGTGGCGATGTCCTCGAACTGCAGCGAGCGCACGGCTTCGGCGACGGAACCGTCGATCGCACGGCCGCAGTCGGCGATCTCGCGCATGCCATTGCCCAGCCCCCGATTGATGCCTTCCACGCGTTCGAGCATCGCCGCGGCTTCACCCCGTGCCGAACGTGCGCGGTCCATGTCGCGTGAGGCCATGGTGGTCACCGTGTCGCGTACCTTGGCGATGGCGTCCTTCGAACTGTGGGCCAGCTTGCGGATCTGTTCGTTGAAGGCGGTGCTGCGCTCGGACAGGTTGCGCACCTCGTCGGCTACCACCGCGAAACCGCGTCCGGCTTCACCGGCACGCGCCGCTTCGATCGCGGCATTGAGCGCGAGCAGGTTGGTCTGGTCAGCGATCGATTTGACATCCTCGAGCAGCGCGAAAATGCCGTCCAGGTGATCGGCCATCGCATCGATATGGGTGACCGTGTGGCTGCTCTGGCCGCTGACGGCTTCGAGCGCCTCGACGAGCTGTTCCATCTGCTGGCTGGCCTGCACGGCGAATCGCTGCACGTCCACGCCACTGCCGCCGTCACTGCGATCGATCAGGCGGCCGACCACCTGGTTCTGCTCGCGTGACTTGCGGTTGACGGCCTCGAAGCTGCCCCCGAGTTTGGCGACCGACTCGCGGATAAGGTCACGGGTACGGTCGATTTCATGCTTCGAGCCATCGATCTCGGTCGAGACGAAGCTTCGCAATTCGTCAAGCACACGCGTTTGCTCACGCAGCATGGAGACCTGCTTGCCACCGGGCCGGCTCATCGACCAGGCAAAGGCCAGCCACGCGGCGGTCATGGCGACGAGCGCGCCCCAGCGAACGGGTACGGGCCAGGTGAAGGCTTCGGCCGACATCACGAGGAGGGTGAGCACTGCCGGGGGAACGATGCGGAGCGGAACACGGGGGTCCATCGCGGATCTCTGCAGGTGGGTCATTCCCGATAACGGCCCCGCACGCGCCTGCTTTAGCGTGGAACTGTGGTGCTGCGTCGCGGAATGCTCAGCTCGCCGCTCGCAATGTGCTGGCCAGCAATGCGGGCGCGATCGCATACAGCGGAAGTACCTGCTGCGCTGCATCGAGGGCCACCGCCGCACCGGGCATGCCCCAGACCACGCTGCTGGGCTGGTCCTGCGCGATGGTCGCGGCGCCTGCATCGCGCAGTGCGCGCATTCCCCGGGCACCATCGCTGCCCATGCCGGTGAGCAGGGCGGCCGAAGCGGACGAGCCCGCCTGCGTGGCGACCGACGCGAACAGTACGTCCACGCTCGGCCGGTGCCCATTGACCAGCTCGGTCTCGTCGAGCCGGCACAGCCAGCGGGCGCCGCTGCGATGGATGCGCAGGTGCCGCCCACCGGGTGCGATATAGGCATGGCCCTGCAGCAGCGGCTGGCCATGCTCCGCTTCCACGACACGCATGCGGCTGCAGCGGTCCAGGCGTTCGGCAAATGGTGCGCTGAACGGTGCAGGGATGTGCTGCGCGATCACGATCGGCGGCGCATCTTCCGGCATGGCCGCGATCACTTCCCGCAATGCCTCCGTGCCGCCGGTCGATGCACCGATGGCGAACAGCCTGTCGGCGGAGCGGTAGTCGGGCATGCCCGCGGGCGGTGCAGTGGCATTGCGCGGCGCGACATGCGCACGCGCGGCGTCCCGCACCTTCCGGCGCAGCTCGGCGGCGTACTCGGCAAGGCCCGCGTCGGTGTCCACCAATGGCTTGCCGATGACGTCCACGGCGCCGCAGGCCAGCGCATCGAGCGTGAGCGATGCACCACGCGCGGTGAGTGAAGACACCATCACCACGGGCATCGGCCGCAGGCGCATGAGGTTGCGCAGGAACGTGAGCCCGTCCATGCGCGGCATCTCGATGTCGAGAGTCAGGACATCCGGATGCAGGCGCTTGATCTTGTCGCGCGCAATGTAGGCATCTGCTGCCGTGCCGACGACGCGGATCCCCGGGTCACCGGACAGCAGTTCGGTCATCAGATGGCGGATGACCGGCGAATCATCGACCACGAGCACGCGAACCACGCTGGGCGCTTCGGCGGTGGGGACGCCAGTCATCATGAGAACAGTTCGACGCTGCCGGTGACCGGCGCGCGCGTGAGGCGCCCGTACAACGCGCGCTCGGCGCGGACGATCTCCTCGTCACGCGTGACCGGCAGGTGGCGCACCAGTGCGCGCCCGCTCTGCACGAAAAAGCAGACCTTGCGCGGATGGATGTCGCCCAGATCCTGTGCGAGCACGGGAATGTCCTCGGCATCGAGATAGCCCAGTACGAAACGCGCATTGCGCGTGCCGATCGGATCACTGGTGAAGCCGCGCAGCACGTTGCCACCGCCGAAAACCTTGGCCTGCAGCCGCCCGCGCCGCGCGCCGCGCTTGAGCAGGTCATTGATGAGCAGTTCCATCGCATGGACACCGTAGCGCGCGCTGGTATCGCCGGAGGCGGCGACCGACGAAGGCTGGCTGTCGGGCAACATGAAATGGTTCATGCCGCCAACCCCCAGTGCCGGGTCGTAAATGCAGGCAGCGACGCACGAGCCGAGGAGCGTCACCAGCGCGATCGGCTGGTCGGTGACCCGGTATTCGGCCGGCAGCAGGCGGAAGGCGTGGGTCTGCAGGGCTTCGTCGTAATACGTGCCCGGTTCGACCGTGCTGGCGGCCGTAACGCTCATCCGCGCGATACCGGGCGGTAGATGGTGCGGCCACACGGGGAGACCACGTCCGCGGCATGGCTGAAGCTTTCCGAATGCCCGGCATACAGGCGGCCTTCGGGGCCCAGCAGCGGGGTCATCCGCTGCAGAAGGCGGTACTGCGTCGGCTTGTCGAAATAGATCATCACGTTTCGACAGAAGATCGCCGCCAGCCCGCCAGGGATGGGGTAGTTGTCGTCGAGAAGATTGAGTGCACGGAATTCGATCAGCGCGCTCAAGGCGGGCTTCACCCGGCAATGCCCCGCCTGGGGGCCAGAGCCGCGTTGGAAGAATGCTTGTCGGCGTTCATCCGACAGCGCGGTGATGCGGTCGAGTGCATAGACGCCGCGCATGGCCGTTTCCAGCACCTGCGTGTCGATGTCGGTAGCGATGATGCGTACCGGTGGTGACAGGCTGCCGAAGGCCTCGCAGGCGGTGATCGCGAGTGAATAGGGCTCCTCGCCGGTGGACGCGGCGGCGCACCAGATCGTCAGCGGTGTATCGCGTGGCCCTTTCGACTGCCACGCCCGGAGGTGCGAGGCGAGATCGTCGAAGTGATAGGCCTCGCGGAAGAACGAGGTGAGGTTGGTGGTGAGTGCATTGACGAATGCCTGCCATTCCTCGCCGTCGTCGCGCTCCAGGGTATCGAGGTAGGCGGCGAAGGTGGGGAAGCCACCGGCGCGCACGCGGCGTACCAGCCGGCTGTAGACCATGTCGGATTTGTGCGGGCCCAGGCTGATGCCCGCATGCTCGTGGATAAGGCTGCAGACGCGGCGGAAGTCACGATCGCTGAACGCGAACAGACGCTCCATTGCCGCGCCGACCGGAGCCTCCGCTTTCGCAGGCCGCACGCGGCGTGACGCCTCAGCCATCGGTGGGTGTCGCGACCCACGGCGCACGCGCCGGGTCGGTGACCTGCGTGGCGAGCCACTTCTCGAAGGCATCCGTGGACAGTGCCGGGGCATACAGGAAACCCTGCGCGGAATCGCAGCCAAGGCCGCGCAGCACATCGGCCTGCGCGTGGTTCTCCACGCCTTCGGCCGTCACCTGCAGCGACATGTTCTGGGAGATGAGCACGATCGATCGCACGATCGCGGCATCCCCCGAATTGTCGAGCATGTCGCGCACGAATGAACGGTCGATCTTGACGCGGTCGATCGGGAAGCGTTGCAGCATCGACAGCGAAGCGAAGCCGGTACCGAAGTCATCGAACGACAGCTTGACCCCGCGCTCACGCAGCGAAGCGAGTGCACGCGATGCGCTGTCATCCGGGTTCAGGGCGATCGTCTCGGTGATTTCGAGTTCGAGGCGATGGGCGGGCAAGCCGGAGCTGAGGAGGGCCTGGTCGACATCCCTGCGCAGGTCGGTCTCATGCACCTGGCCGGGGAACAGATTGATGCTGATGGCGATGCCACGGCCGGCGACGGTTGGCCAGCTGGCGGCGTCGCGGCAGGCCTGCTGGATGATCCATGTGCCGACATCGTTCGCCAGCGCGCTGGTGGCGAGTGTGTCGAGGAAGGCGGCGGGCGAGAGCAGGCCGCGCTCGGGGTGGCGCCACCGCAGCAGCGCCTCGGCCCCGAAGGTCAGCCCGGTTTCAAGATCGATCTGCGGCTGGTAATGCAGCTCGAATTCGCCACGTGCATGCGCCCGTCGCAGTTCGATCTCGAGCATGCGGCGGTCGATCACCTCGCGGCGCATGCCCAGGTCATACCGGCACCACTGCCGGCCGCCTCGCGCCTTTGCCTTGTACAGCGCGAGATCGGCGCGGGCGATCAGCTCGCTGCTGCAGGGAAGTTTGTCGTCGGACTGCGCATCCTCACGCGCGGCCAGGCCGATGCTCGCGTCCAGATGGATCGGGTTGCCGGCAACTTCGAGCGGCTCACCTACGGCTTGCAGGATGCGCGCGAGCGGGTCGGCCAGCTGGTCGGTGCCCAGGCCGGTGAACAGCACGGCGAATTCATCGCCGCCGAATCGGCCGACCGTGGACCCGGGGGGTACGACGGCGCGGATACGCGAGGCGGTGGTCTGCAGTACCTCGTCGCCCGCTGCGTGGCCGAGCGTGTCATTGATTGTCTTGAAGTTGTCCAGGCCGAGCAGTGCAAGGCCCAGCGGGGCATCGGTCGCCTCCAGGCGGCCGGCCAGCATCTCGACGATCGCGGTGCGGTTGGGCAGGCCGGTCAGTGTGTCGTAGAGCGCGATCTGACGCAGCGTGGCCTGCTGCGCCAGGTCGTCGGTGAGGTCGCGCAGGATGATCGCCTGGCCATGCCCGCGGCCCAGCCGCCATGTGCAGCGCGTGGCCTCCAGCGTGCGCACGTCGCCGTTGGGGCCAAGCGTGCACAGGTGGTACTGCGGCTCGCGCTGCAGCACGGCATCGAGGTCTTCCGCATGCATCCAGGTGCTCGCGCCGACCGGATCGGGCTGCAGGTACGACGGGAACAGCACGTCGACCGGCATGCCGCGCATGCGGCGCGCGCGCATGCCGAACATGGTTTCCCCGGCGCGATTCACCAGCGTGACCTCGCCGTTCTCGTCGGTGACCACCATCGCACTGAAGGTGGCCTGCATGATCTGCGTGGCGATACGGTTGCGGCGCTGGAGCTGGTGGCGTTCGAGCAGCAGTTCGGCCAGACCGGCGAGGCGCTCCACGGCGCGCAGCGTGTCGCGTCCACAGGTGGCCCGCGGCAGCGTATCCGCCACGGCGAGCACGCCGATGTGGCGCGCACTGTTGTCGAACAACGACTGCGCATGGAAGAAGCGCACGCGGGGGTGCCGCCATACCAGCGGCTCGGATTCGAAGCAGGGATCCTCGCGGCCATCGGCCACGGTGAGGCGCGGAACCTGCGTGTCGATGGTGGCGCACATGGCGATCGCATCGGCATCGACGCCTGCATCAACCCCGTGCCGCGCCACCACGATCATGCGTTCGTCCGGGCCCAGCGAAGTCAGCCAGGCCATCGGTGCATCCGCCACGCGTGCGGCCAGCGCGACCAGGTCATTGAACTCCGCGCCGGTCAACTCCGGATCGTGCAGCGGGTCCGCACCCACCTGCACCGGCAGCAGGTCGGGCAGGTCGCTTGGATGCACGGGAGGTGTGATCGCCATGGGAAACCTTCGATGACGGGCCTGCGGCGACGGGTCGCAGCCTGCACGGGGCCGGAAGGCGAAGCCTTCCACTGCCGGGTTATCGGCCGCGCCCGGAAACCCTTGAGGCCGATCGTCCGGGCAGGATCGCCGTCAACGGCGTCAAACCGACCGCCGACGTCGCGCCGGCGATCGGTCCAGCATGCCGCGTATCTCAGAACTCCTGCCAGTGCTGTTCATTGCCCTTGGCGGGCGCGCGGCGCACCTTGGCTGGCGCGGCGGCAATGGTCGCTGTGGGGCGACGGCCGCGCACGGCGGCTTCGGGGGCAGCAGGCGCCGCGACGCGGGCGAGGGCGGCACTGACCTCGGCGCTGCCTTCGTCGAGCCGGAACGCGGCCACGGTCTCCACCAGCTGCACCGCCTGCTGCTCGAGCGAGCGCGCGGCGGCCGAGGCTTCTTCGACGAGCGTCGCGTTCTGCTGCGTGCTCTCGTCCATCTGCAGGATCGCCTGGTTCACCTGTTCGATGCCGCTGGTCTGTTCCTGCGAGGCGGCGGAGATGTCGGCGATGATGTCGCTGACGCGCTTCACGCTGGTCACGATCTCCTGCATGGTGCGGCCAGCCTGGTCCACCAGTTGCGTGCCTTCGCCGACCCTCTCCACCGAATCGGTGATCAGGCCCTTGATCTCCTTCGCCGCCTGCGCCGAGCGCTGCGCGAGCGAGCGCACTTCCGAGGCGACGACGGCGAAGCCTCGCCCCTGCTCGCCGGCGCGCGCCGCTTCCACCGCCGCATTGAGCGCGAGGATGTTGGTCTGGAAGGCGATGCCATCGATGACGCTGATGATGTCGACGATCTTGCGCGACGAGGCATTGATGGCGCTCATCGTCTCCACCACCTTGCCGACCACCTGCCCGCCCTGCTGCGCGACATCGGCCGCGCCCACCGCGAGCTGGTTGGCCTGGCGGGCGTTGTCGGCGTTCTGGCGCACGGTCGATGTCAGTTCCTCCATCGACGAAGCGGTTTCTTCCAGCGAAGCCGCCTGCTGCTCGGTGCGGTGCGAAAGATCACTGTTGCCCGAGGCGATCTCGCCGGCGGCGGTGTTGATGAGCTGGCTGCCCATACGGATCTGCCCGACGATGCCGGACAGCTGGTGCACCGTGCGGTTCGCGTTCTTCGCCAGCTCGCCGAACTGGCCTGGCAGCGATACGTCCGCTTCCCGGGTGAGGTCGCCATCGGACACCGCGGCGAGCAGCGCACCCACTTCGCCAAGCCCGCGGTCGGCACTCTCCATCAGCGTATTGAGGTCTTCGATCATGTCGCGATAGACGAATTCGTAGGCCGCTGCATTGCCACGACGGCTGAAGTCGCCATCCACCGCGGCATCGACCAGCACCTTGATTTCCTCGTTGACGCGCAGCATGCCCGCCTTGACCGCGTCCACGGCTTCGGTGACGCGTGCCTTCTGCCCCGGGTAGCGTTCGATGTCCTGGGACAGGTCGCCCTTTGCATAGGCGCTCACGACGTCGAGGATGCGCATCTTCACCCCGATATGGGAGCCGACCAGCGTGTTGAGGTCGTCCGCCATCACGCCGTAGGAGCCGGGGAAGGCGTCGGTATCCAGGCGTTCATCGATGTTGCCCGCCTGATGCGAGGCGAACAGGTCCTGCTGCGCGCGGGCGAAGCCGCGCAACGTGGCGACCGCGTTCTCGATACTGGTGCCTATGACCCGCAGCTCGTCGCGGCTGTCGACAGCGACGCGATCGGGGAACTGGCCCGCGGCGAGCAGTTCCGCCGCATTCTTGATCTCGTCCAGCGCATTGCGCGTACTGCGGCTGAAACCCACGAACAGGTAGGCCGACAGTGACAGTGCGAGCAACACGATCAACACCACCGATGTCGCCTTCGTGCGAAGGGCGCCGATATAGGCATCCGACGCCTGCTTGAAGGCGGCGTCCAGGGCGGCCGTGGCCTTCTCGATGCTCGCGCGCGTGGCTTCGGTGCGCGCGGCCATCACGGCGATGGGCATGTCCGGTGCATCGGCTTCAATGATCCGCGTGCGGACGACTTCGCCCTGGGCCTTCGTCGCCTTCAATGCGGCATCCAGCGCCCCGTTGACCTTGGAGGCGAGCGAGGGCGCCACACGCGTCAGCTGCGCCATTTCCAGTCGCAGACGATCGAGCAGGAATTTCTCCATCGATTCTGTCGACGCCAGCGCCGCGCGGTCATCCGCCCAGACCGAGCCTTCGCCAAGCACCCTCACCCCCACCAGGCCGCGACGTGAACTCCAGTCACCGAGCAGCGGCAGCCATTCGGTCATCGCGCGGCCGGTATAGGCCATCGCGGGGTCGTCGACGAGATTCAGCCCGGTGTCCTGCTCGATCCCCTTTACCAGCAGCCGTGCCTGGCGCGCGGCTTCGTTATGGTCGAGCACCGAGACGGCGGCATCGGCATGCGGCGCTGCAGCCTTGGCCCAGGCGGTGCGGGCGATCTCGAGTTGCTTGTCCAGTGCATCGGTCTTCAGCTTCCCGTTTCGCCAGGTGACCACATGGTCGAAGCCATCGCCAACCGCGGCGCGCGCCTCGGCCATCGCGTTCGCGGGAATGGGCGATTTGAATGCTTCCCGCACCGCGAGTTCGCGATGCACCTGCATGGCCATCATCGCCTTCTGCATCTCGACAATGGGGTAGGCGGCGGACGCGGCCATCTGTGCGGCGGCCATCTGCCGGTTCGTGCTGATCGCGATGAAGCCGGTAAGCACCGCACAGGTCAGCACGAACGAGCCGCCGATCACCACGGCTTTATGGGTAAACCGCAGCCGGCCCATGAGCCGGGTGGCGGGAGCGAGCACGCGATCGGCGAGCGAGGAATTCCTGCGTTGCATGACAGCCTCGGGCGAGGACCCGCATGGGTCGACTTGGAATGTCATCGGCGCGCCGGGCGGGAACTTTAGATGGACGGTGGCACCGCGTGGTTTGCGTGGGAGGCCGCTGGAAGCGGGAGGCGTCGCCCGCCGGCGCGACCGCTACGGCCCGGACGTCGCCATGGTTCTGCGACCGCGATCAAGAACACGGGCATCCAACCCTTCCGCGCGCGATGCCAGGGCTCAAGAAGCCTGCCGGCGGGCCGATGGGAGAAGTACGGCACCACCGGGTGCACCGCGTCATCGTTGCCAGGAGAGCCCCATGTTCCGTTCCTTCGTCTCCGCGCTCGTGCTGGCCGTGGCCATGGCCGCGCCGGCGGCTGCCGCCGACCTCACACCGATCAAGCGGGTGGAACCGCAGTACCCGCCGGAGGCCGCGCGCTCGGGCACTACCGGTTTTGTCGAAGTGGAATTCGAGGTCGATCCGACCGGCAAGGTGTCCAGCGTTTCCGTGGTCAAGGCCAATCCGTCACGCACGTTCGAATCGGCGGCCGTGCGCGCTGTCAAGCAGTGGACATTCGCACCGGGCGGCGGCAAGGGAAAGGTACGGCTGAACTTCTCGCTGTAGCGCAGGGCGGCCATTCCGACATCACTTTCAGGCGTCGCGCGCGACGAGCGACAACACCGTGCCCATGTCGATCGGCTTGGTGAGGTGATGTTCGAAACCCGCCGCGCGTGAACGTTCGCGGTCTTCGTCGCGGCCCCAGCCGGTCAGGGCCACCAGCCGCATACCAGCCAGTGCGGGCACGGCGCGCAATTGCATGGCCAGGTCATGCCCGCTCATGCCAGGCAGGCCGATATCGAGAAAGGCCAACTCCGGACTGAAATCACGGGTGATTGCGAGTGCTTCCTCCGCGCAGGAT
>SCUY01000265.1 GCA_004322525.1 Lysobacter sp.
GGAGCGGGAACTGAGCACGGTTTTCGAGGCGATGATCGAAGAGGTGCCGATGGGGCGACGGCTGCTCGCGACCGCCAATCCGGTCCGCACCGGTGGACCGATGCAGGTGAGCATCGCGTTTGCCGAGCGGATGGCCGGTGATGCGACCTATCCCTATCCGGTCGATGGCTCGATCCGCCATGAAGTATTCACCCGCCGGGGCGGCATGTATTTCGGCATAGCGCACCTGCTGGGCTATCGCGCCGACTATCCGCAGCCGCTGTACCGCTTCGCGGACTTCAATGCCGGCTGGTACGCCAGCCGCAATGCCGCCTTTCAGAACGCGGCCGGTATCGCCAGCGGATTGCCGCTCGATCTGGATGGCGACCTGGTGCGCTATGACGGCGGGGTGAGCCGTACCGAGGCGGCGGTCCGGATGCTCGGCCCGGAACTGGGCATGAGCGAGGCGCAGATCCACCGGGCGCTGGTGAAGGCCGGCTCCTATGGCTTCCAGGAAACCGCCCTGTACACCAAGGTGTTCGCGGTCGCCGAGGGCATGGTGCATCGCCCCCTGCCCCGCGCCCGGGTGCCGCAGATCCGTCTGTCGAGCCCGAAGATCACCCGTCGACTGACCACCCAATGGTTCGCCACGCGCGTCGATGCACGCTACCGGCGATGCATGGCACGCGGCCGCCGCGGCAACTGAATGCCGGACCCTCGCCCGCCACCGGACCGGTGGCCACGGCCCTGCCGCCGTCCAGTCACGTCCACTGCCACCCCATGGCCGGTACACTGGCCCTCCCGATCGAGGTCCGCCCTTGGCCAAGCCCAACTATTCGTTCGAGAAGCGCCAGCGCGAACTGGCGAAGAAGAAACAGAAGGAAGAGAAGGAAGCGCGCAAGCGCGAGGCACGCAATGCCGGGAAGGAAACCCCGTCCAAGCCGGATGAGAACTCCGGCCCGGCCTAGGCACCTCGGCTATACCAGCGGGTCCTTGCTCAGCGCTTCCATGTGTTGCACGACGCGTGCGAGCCCGTCGGTGCTGGACATGAGATCGCGCGGCCTCCCCTGGAGTTCCGGATGCCGTGCATCGAGCCATGCGTGCACCTGATCCAGCGAACCGTAGACGTCGCCGAGCGCGCGATGCAGCCGCACCAGCAACAGCGCGCGCCGTCCCGCGTCGGACTCCGGAGACAGAGCTTGGCCGCGGTCGAGCAGGCTTTCGATCACATCGGCATCGGTCGCGAGAACGGCCTGCAGCAGGCGTGCATCGATCGCCAGGTTGCGCGCGGCACGCAGGGTGTCGAGCGTCAGGGCCTCCGGCGATGAACGCACGTCGCCCACCGGCACATCGAGCAGATAGTCGCGCGCGTTGGTGTAATCCATGGGTGCGAGGCTGCCGGCCACCACATGAGGACGCCGTGCATGGGAGGCGCCGCGATGCAAAAGCATGACTGCCAGCACAATAGACGGATGACGGGCCCGGCGCGGGCGTCGCCTGCGGGCATCGCCCATGCCACGGGACGGCCAGTTCATACCTCCAATCGCAGGAAGCCACGTGCCTGACGCCCCCTCTACGCCTTCCAGTCGCCTCGACGCGCTGCTCGCCGCCCAGCTCGGCTGCTCGCGCACGCTGGCACGCCAGTACATCGAGGCGGGCCATGTGCGTGCCGATGGTGTGGTCATCGAGGACCCACAGGCGGAAGTAGGCGGGGTGCGGCTGGTACTGGCCGATGACGCCCGCATCGACCCCGTCGAGCCGGCGACCCTGCTGGTGAACAAGCCACGCGGGATGCCGGCGATGGATGCCGTAGCGCTGCTGGTGCCGGAGGCGCGCTTCGGGCAGGACGGCGATGGCCAGCGCCTGCTAAGCCGCCACTTGCGTCACCTCGACGCGCCGATGCCGATCGAAGCCGAAGCGACCGGCCTGCTGGTATTGACCCAGGACGGCCGCGTGCGGCGCCGGCTGCTCGAGGACTTCGCCTCGCTCGAGCAGGAATATGTGGTCGAGATCCGCGGGGATCCCGGCCCTTACGGGCTGCAGCGCCTCGCACGCGGGCTCGAGCACGCGGGCCGTGTCATGCCGCCCTGCAAGGTCAGCTGGCAGAACGAGGATCGCCTGCGTCTGGCGATGAAGGGCGTGCAGCCCGACCAGCTGCGAACGATGTGTGCGGCGATCGGGCTCGATGCGGTGGAGGTACGCCGCCTGCGGATCGGCCGCGTGGGGCTGGCGAAGATGCCGGTCGGACAGTGGCGGATGCTGCCGACGGGCGAAAAGTTCTGACGCGACAGGAGCCCGCGCCTTCTCGGGCTCACTCCGCGTGCATCGGCAGCAGCGCGGTGCCGTAGGCGAGGAATTCCGCGGAGAAAAGCGCCTGTCTGCGCAGCCCGTCCTCGGCCAGCGAGGCGGTCTCGAAACGCACGTTGAACACCATCGTGGCGCCACGCCTCCGTGCCTCCTCCTTCATGCGGACGATCGCTTCCCGGCGGCCTCGTTCCATCAGGGATTCGTAGGCGGTCAGGGGGCCTCCCACCAGGCTCCTCAGTGCGGCGGCGACGCGCTTGAAATAGTCCTCGCCGATCACGACCGATCCGCAGACGAGGATCGACGCCCCGGTTCCACCGACCGGCAGCGTGCGTGTGGCGAAGACGAGGATGTCGCGCAGCTCATGCTCGCGCACGGCAAGATGGCGGAAGTGCCTTCGCTCGTTCAGGCGCCCGAATACGAACCCCACCAGCAGCAGGGCGAGGAACAGCCCCAGCTTGACGAGCAGTTCCACGTCACTCGACCACGACGGCAGTGCCATAGGCCATCACCTCCGCTGCGCCCGACGTGATGTTCGACGTCGAGAAGCGCACATTGACCACGCCGTTCGCGCCCAGTCCGCGCGCCTGCTCAAGCATGCGTTCGATCGCCTCGCGACGGGATTCCTCCAGCAGTTCGGTGTAGCCGCGCAACTCGCCGCCGACGAAGTTCTTGAGCCCCGCCATGATGTCGCGCCCGGCGTGCTTGCTGCGCACCGTGGAGCCCTGCACGAGGCCGAGGTGGCGGACGATGGCCTTTCCCGGAATGGTTTCGAGATTGCTGAGTTCCATGCTGCTCCCATGGCCGCTGCGGCGCATTTGTCGAC
>SCUY01000008.1 GCA_004322525.1 Lysobacter sp.
TGGTGGGCGGTGCGGTGATCGCGCGCGATGGCGCGGTGCATGGGCAGCTGGGGTGGTGGGCGAACGCGCTCGGCCTGACCGGCTCGCCGTTCGACAGTTTCCTCACCCTGCGCGGATTGCGCACGCTCGATGCGCGCCTCCGCAGCCATCAGGAGAACACGCAGGCGCTGGTGGAATTGCTGGCGGTACATCCGTCGGTCAACGCGCTGCACTACCCGGGCCTGCCGACGCATCCGGGCCATGCGATCACCGCGCGCCAGCAGCACGGCTTCGGCGCGATGCTGTCGTTCGAGGTGCGGCATGGCGAGGCGGGGGTGCGTGCATTCCTCGACGGCCTGCGTTGTTTCACGCTCGCCGAGTCGCTCGGCGGCGTGGAGAGCCTGGTCGCGCATCCGGCGACGATGACGCATGCGGCGATGTCGCCGGAGGCTCGCGAGGCTGCGGGTATCGGTGACGGATTGCTGCGCCTGTCGGTAGGCATCGAGCACGTCGACGATCTCATCGAGGACATCGCCGACGGGCTCGCCCGCGTCGAGCGGTATCGCTGCGATGCCCGGGCGGCCGCCTGATGCGGGCGCAGTCTCCTTCACGGGCCACTGCACCGACGCAGGCGCGGGCGGGTGCCGTATCGGTCGCGCTGCTCGGGGTTGGCACGGTGGGGCATGCATTCCTGCAGCGGTTGCACCACCTCCGCGCGGTGGATACCGGCTTGCAGATCCGGCTCGTGCACGTGTCCAACTCACGCGCGGCGGTAAGCGACCCCGAAGGCCTGCAGGCTGGCGAAGCCAGGCGTCTGCTGACGTCGGCCGGTGATCCGCACAGTGCGGATCCTGCCACCGCCCTGCACGCGCGCGGTGGCACGGCGATCGTGGTCGATGCGACGGCCAGCGATGCAGTTGCACGCCGGCATTCGCGCTGGCTTGCGCGCGGGGTGCATGTCGTCACCGCCAGCAAGCTGGGCCGGGGGGATGCGCTTGCGCGTTGGCGCGAGATCGAACAGACCCGGCGCCACAGCGGTGCGCATTACGGTGACAGCGCCACCGTCGGCGCCGGCCTTCCGTTGCTGCGCAGCCTGCGGGCGTTGCGCGAAGGAGGCGATGGGATCTCCAGCCTCGCGGGCGTGATGTCCGGTTCGCTGGCCTGGTTGTTCGACTCCTACGACGGCCTGCGGCCATTCTCGGGCTTCCTGCGGCAGGCGCATGCGGCGGGCTACACGGAACCGGACCCGCGCGAGGATCTTTCCGGCGAGGATGTGCGCCGCAAGCTGTTGATCCTCGCGCGCGCGTCCGGCTTCGCCCTGGAGGCGGGCGACGTCGAGGTGGAATCGCTCGTTCCTCCATCGCTGGCGGCATTGCCGCGCGTCGATCTGGACGGGCATTGGAGCGAGCTGGATGTGCCGATGCGCGAGCGGTATGCGCAGGCCTACCGGCGCGGCGAACGCCTGCGGCACGTGGCGCGGCTGCAGGTGGTAAACGGCCGTGTGCGGGCGAAAGTGGGGCTCGAATCGCTGCCTGCGGAGGATCCCCTCGCCAACGGTTGCGGCACGGACAACCGGGTCGCGATCTGGAGCGATCGCTATGCCGTGCAGCCGTTGGTGATCCAGGGGCCGGGCGCCGGTGCGGACGTTACCGCGGCGGCGTTGCTCGACGACGTGCTCGCGATCGCGCGGCACTGATACTCACGGGCCCAGACGTCGCCCGGCGATTTCGCCGATCACGAACAGGTCGCCGCGCTCGAGCATCGCCTCCACGCCGGCGTGGAGATCGGTGAGCAGGCGGTCGACATGGGTTTTCGCGGTGGGCCGGAACGAGGCCCAGCCGTTGCGCCCATTGGCCTTGACGTAATAGAGCGCCTGGTCGGCGAGTTCGATCATGGATTCCCAGCTGAGCTGGGCACCATCGTCATCGTGGACGATCGGGTATTGCGAGAGCCCGACCGAACATGTCAGCGGCAGCACCAGCCCATTGCCGAGATCGAACGGATGCCCCGACACCGCCGCCTGGATGCGCTCCCCGATGATGGAGACATTGCGCTGGCGCATCGGCCGGAACACCAGCAGGAATTCCTCGCCGCCCCAGCGCGCCACGTAGTCGCCGGTACGCACGAGGCCGGACAGTACGACCGCGAACTGCTGCAGCACCAGGTCGCCGGCGGCATGGCCGTAGCGGTCGTTGACCAGCTTGAAGTGATCGATGTCCACCAGCGCGAACAACATTGCCTTGCGCTCGTCGTCCTGTGCGGCGGTTTGCCGGTCATAGAACGAAAGATCCGCTGGCAGCTGCGCGCCGATGTAACGGCGATTGCGCAGCCCGGTCAGGGGGTCGGTGTGGCTGGCTTCCTCCAGTTGCCGGTTCACTAGCGCAAGGTCCTGCGTGCGCTGCGCCACGATCGATTCGAGTGCTTCCTGGCGGATGCGGAAGTGACGTCGCTGCCAGCGATAGCCGGCGTAGACGAGCAGCAGCAGGCCGCCGGCAACCAGCAGGAAGAACCAGGTGGTCTCGTGGAAGCGCGGGCGCACGGAGAAGGCCAGCACGGCCGGCGAGCGGGCCCAGACGCCGGCATTGTTGCTGGCGCGTACTTCAAACGTGTAGCGGCCGGGCGGCAGGTTGGTGTAGCGCGCGCGGCGGTTGGTGACGTCCGCTTCGCTCCAGTCCTGGTCATAACCGTTCAGGCGGTATTGCAGCTGGGCGCTCTTCGGGTCCTGGAACGTGAGCACGGTAAATTTGAAGGTCACGTCGCGCGCGCCGCCGGGCAGGTCGTGGCCGGCGGCACGTGCGGCGCCGATCCAGTTGTCGCCCACCTGCAGGCCTTCCACCACCACGCCCGGAGCCACCGGATTCTTGCGGATATCGCGTGCATCCAGCTCGACCACGCCGTCCCGCGTAGGCAGCCACAGCGTCGTGCCTTCGAGCACGCCCTTGGACGTGCCCGCACCATTGCAGCAATAGCCCTGCTGGCCGCTCATGCGGTCGCCACGCTCGTTGAGCAGCATCTCGCCGCGCGCCTTCATGCGTTGTCCGCGCAGCAATGACTCCACGTCGGTGACCGGCACGCGCGATATGCCGCGGATGCCGGCCATCCACAGCCAGCCGGAATGCTCGGCGAGGAAGAAGGGTGTGTTGGCGGGAACCCCCTGCACGGGGCCCAGTTCCTGCCAGCGGCGACCATCGCCGACATAGGTGCGTTCGGCCAGCGATCCGATCACCAGCAGGCCGTCGCGCATACGCAGTATCGAGGTCACGTCGAGCCCGCGCGGAAGGCCCGTGCCGGTGTCGCGCACGAAGCGTTCCCCGCGGCGCTCGAACAGGCCGCTCTGGGTGCCGACCAGCAGCCGTCCATCACGCTCGGCGAGTACGAAACGCACACGCACATCGGCCAGCCCATCGTCCTCGCCGAACCGCCGCAGAACGCCATCGCGCAGGCGGAACAGGCCCTCCGGTGTGCCTATCCACAGGTCGCCGTCGGCCGCTCGCACGATCGCATTGACCTGCGCGCCGCCGATCGCCGCCAGTTCCGGCACGGCATGCGGCACGGTCGTCCCGATGTCGAGCACGCGCAGGCCGCCACGCGTGCCGATCCACAGGCGGTCGCGCTCTGCCAGCAGGTTGTAGGCATGGGGATGGGGCAGTGCCGAGCCGGGCACCACCTGGCGGATACGCCTGTTCTCCAGCAGGCTCACGCCGTCGTTGCCGCCGATCCACAGCCCGTCTCCCGGCTGCCGGGCGACCGACCAGACAATGCGGTCTCCCAGGCCTTCGGCAGAGGAATACCGCCGCGTCCACGAGCTCCAGACCCGCGTCAGGCCTTCCCACTGGCTGCCGAACCAGAGGTTGCCCTCGCGATCCTCGTAGGCGCTGCGCAGGCCGGGGATGCCACCGGTACTCCCCACCGGCAGGAACTCCGCCACGTGGCCGTCGCGCAGGCGCGCCAGCCCGAAATCGCCGCCCACCCACAGATTGCGGTCGCGATCCTCGAACATCATGTCGACCGGCACGTGCGCCAGCTCGGCACGTTCATCGAAGGGCTTCCAGCCCGTGCCACCGAGCCGGTAGAGGCCGGCCGAGGTGGCCGCCCAGATCGCCCCCTGGGCGGTCAGCAGGCGGTTGACCTGGGCGTCCTTCGCCTGGGCCGGCAATGGCAGCGCATCCCATCGCCCTGTCTGCAGGCGCCGGTACACCTGCCCGCGGCCTCCTACCCAGATGCCATCCGGCCGCAGCAGGGGGGCCTGCACGGGTGCGGGCGAACCCTTGACCGGCTGCAGCTGCATGCCCTCGACCCGGAACAGGCCCGCCACGGTGGTGACGAAAATCGTGCCGTCGTCGTCCTCGAGCAGGCCGGTGACGTCGAGCGCGGGCCAGCGCGCGGGGTCGGCGGCGGGCACGGACATGAAGCGGCGGCCGTCCTGGACCGCGAGCCCCTTGTAGGTGCCGACCCAGATGCGCCCGTCGCGCGCGGTCAGCAGCGCACGGATCCAGGTGCCGGGCAAGGCGGGTTCGGTCTCGGGCGTATAGACCTTGAATTCCACGCCATCGAAACGGGCCAGGCCGGCCTGCGTGCCCACCCACAGGTAGCCGCGGCGATCCTGCGTCAGGCTGAGCACGCTGATCTGCGGCAGGCCCTGCTGGAGCGACCAGGCGTCGCTGACATAGTGGTGGAACGCCTTGTGCGGCTCGAGCGCCGGGGCGCGCGCCGGCAGCAGGAGGCCGAGGCAGACGAGCAGCAGCAGGAGCATGCGCATGGACTCGACCGCTCTCCGTGGACGGCGTTCCCTGCCTACCTTATCGGACGGGACGGCTCCGCGCTGAACGCATCGCCGTCGCGTTTCTCAGCATTCGATGACGTTGACCGCCAGCCCGCCCCGGCTGGTCTCCTTGTACTTGTCCTGCATGTCGCGGCCGGTGTCGCGCATGGTGCGGATGACCTTGTCGAGCGAGACCTTGTGCTTGCCATCGCCGCGCATGGCCATGCGGCTGGCGTTGATCGCCTTCACCGCGCCCATCGCATTGCGCTCGATGCAGGGGATCTGCACCAGCCCGCCGATCGGGTCGCAGGTCAGCCCCAGGTTGTGCTCCATGCCGATCTCGGCCGCGTTCTCGACCTGGCTGGGCGTCGCGCCGAGCGCGGCGGTGAGCCCGGCGGCCGCCATCGAACAGGCCACGCCGACCTCACCCTGGCAGCCGACTTCCGCGCCGGAGATCGATGCGTTTTCCTTGTAGAGGATGCCCACCGCCGCCGCCGTGAGCAGGAACGTGCGAATGCCTTCGATGTTCG
>SCUY01000266.1 GCA_004322525.1 Lysobacter sp.
TACTCGACGTAGCCGATGCCACCACGGATCTGGCGGACATAAGCGGCGACGCCTTCATTACCCTTGCCGCCCACGCCGGCCGGCCATTCCACCGCCGTGCCTTCGCCCACCTTCGTCTTCCAGGTGTTGTTCACCTTGGAGAGATAGTTGGTGAAGTTGAACGTGGTGCCCGAACCATCCGAGCGATGCACCACCGTGATCTTCATGTCGGGCAGGTTGACGCCGCTGTTGAGAGCGACGATGGCCGGGTCGTTCCAGGTCTTGATCTCGCCCAGGAAGATGCGCGCGAGCGTCGTGCCATCGAACTTCAGCGCGCCCGGAGCCACGCCGGGGACGTTGACGACGGGCACGATGCCGCCGATCACGATCGGGAACTGGCCCAGGCCGAACTTGCGCAGTTCATCCGCCGACAGGGGCTTGTCGGAGGCACCGAATTCGACCGTCGCCGCCTTGATCTGGGCGATGCCGCCACCGGAGCCGATCGACTGGTAGTTGACCCGGTTGCCCGTGGCGGTGCTGTACGCGCCGGACCACTTCGAGAGCACGGGATAGACGAAGCTGGAGCCGGCGCCGGTGATGTCGGTGGCGTACACGTTGAACGTGGTGGCGGCAGCAAGAACGGCCGCGGCGATGCGGGCCTTGAATACGGTGGTCACGGGAGTCTCCCTTGCAGGACGCGGCGCGACGTTGCGCCGTTAGCTGCGCATTGCATTCCCGTTTCGTGACTGCGTGACGACATACACATGTCAGTTGCATGACAACCAACACTGCTGCCGTTCGTCCGGGGTTCAATTTTTCGTTAAGTCTGACGCGAAACGGTCACATAGCTGTCCGATTCTTTCGCGGACCTGCTCTGGCCCTGCCGAGAGCCGGCGGATTCCCGATTCGCCCATCCTGGAGAAACCCAATGCGTTCCAATCCACTTGCCACCGCCATCGCCGCGGGGCTTCTGGTCGCCGCGCTTACCACCGCGCAGACCGCCCATGCCGCCGAGCCGGCTGTCACGGCCGAAGAACTGGCCGCGCTCAAGGCACAGATCAACGCCCTGCAGGATCGGGTCGAGTCGCTGCAGGCGCAGAGCGATGCCCAGTCCGACATCAACGTGGCGGACGCGCAGCGCCTGGACGCCGCCGATGCGCAGGCCAAGAAGGTCGACAAGATCTCGAAGCTGGTCAATGACACGCAGATCAGCGGAAAGATGTTCTTCGACGTGACGAACATCGACCAGACGAGCCGGGGCGCGAAGACCGCGGCCAGCGGCACCGGCATTGACGTCAAGCGCTTCTACCTCGGCGTGACGCACAAGTTCACCGACACGTGGTCCGCCAACGTGACGACGGACTTCCAGTACGTGCCCAGCCTGGACAGCGCTGCCAACGTCTACATCAAGAAGGCCTACCTGCAGGGCAAGTTCAGCGACGCTTTCGTGTTCCGCGCCGGTGCGGCCGACCTGCCGTGGATTCCGTTCGTGGAAGGTATGTACGGCTACCGCTATGTCGAAAACACGCTGACCGACCGCCTGAAGTACGGCACGTCGTCCGACTGGGGCCTGCATGCCGGCGGCGACCTCGCCGACAAGCGCTTCAACTACGCGGTCTCGGTGGTCAACGGCGCCGGTTACAAGAACCCCAACCGCAGCAAGGGCATGGATGTGGAAGCGCGTGTCGGCTTCGCACCGGTCGAAGGCCTCGTGGTGGCCGCGGGCCTGTATTCGGGCACGCTCGGCAAGGAGACCGGTACGGTCAACGCGCTGCATACCGCCCGTCGCAATGACCTGATGGTGGCCTACGCGAAGGGTGCCTACCGCGTGGGCGGCGAATACTTCACCGCGACGAATTGGGGCAACGTGCTGACCGCCCGTACCGACAAGGCCGAGGGCTACTCGTTGTGGGGCAGCGCCGGCATCGGCACGAAGGGTATCGCCCTGTTCGCGCGTTACGACCAGGCCGATCTCAGCAAGGACATCGATCCGTCGCTGCAGGAAACCTATTACAACTTCGGTGTCGAGTTCCCGATCACCAAGGGAATCAAGCTCGCCACGGTCTACAAGAACACCCATCGCCGCAATGCCGGCTCGATCAACCTGCAGACGAACGAAATCGGCGTCTGGGGCGAAGTCGGCTTCTGATCGGCTCGCGTCTTTCCGCTTTCTCTCTCCTCCCCCGGTACGCCGGGGGTTTTTTTTGGCGATGACAGTCAGCGTTCGCCGAACAGTTCACGTTGCCTGGCTTCAAGTTCATCGGCATAACGCCGACGGACGAATGCATCCGACAGCAGGCCCTGGATGACGCCGTCCGCATCGACCACCGCGAGTTCGTCGCAATGCGAGACATCGAACGCCTGGAGGATGTCGACGATGTGCGTATCCGGAGTGATGATCGGGGGAATCTTGCGAACGAGCTGGCCGACAGGAGGATCGTCCCCCGGCTCGATGCCATAGACCTCCGCGGGGAGGAGGATTCCGGCGTAATGGCCGGCATCGTCGATCAGCAGGACGCGGCTGGTGGCGCCGGGGCGGAACTGTCGCCTGAATTCGCTCGCATGCATCGAGGCGTTGATGACGGGCGTGCCACGGCGCATGAGCATCGAGGCGGTAAGCAGCCGCGCCCAGCCGACATCGCGTGCGCTGTGGACGGTATGGCCGCGAAGGTGCAGACGCCATGTCGAGAAGGAATAACCGAAGGTGGCGCGCACCAGCATCGTGCATGCCACCACGGCGGCGATGGAGGCGCCGGTGAGCACGAAGTCGTGCGTACTTTCCAGCACCAGCATCGCCATGGTGAGTGGGCCGCCGACGACTGTCGCGGCCAGGGCGGCCATGCCGACCACGCTGGCATCCCCCGGGTCGAGCAGACGGTGCCCGACGACCGCATTCAATGCCTCCGCATAGGTATGGCCCGCCAGGGCGCCCAGGAACAGTGAGGCGAAGAACAGGCCACCACGGAATCCGAAGCCGAGCGAAATGATCGAGGCCAGGCACTTGGCCGCGAGAAGCAGCGCGAGCGTGGTGGGAGTGAGCTGCGCGGCGATGTCCGAGACCAGCGCGCCGTGGCCGGAGGAGAGCACCTGGGGGGTCCATGCAGCGAGCGGAATCAGCAGGAGCCCACCAATGAATGGACGCAGGCTGTCGGGGATACGGCTGCGGCTGACACCCCATTCGACCGTCGCAACCAGACGCATGAGGGCGATGCCGAGCAGGCCGCACAGGAGAGAGAGTGCGATGTAGTGCACGTAGGCGGGCGTGGTCAGCGCATTGCCTGCTTCGACGTGCACGGTATAGGGCGCTGCACCCATCCAGCGGGCCATGCCGGTAGCGGCGATGCACGCGGCGGCGACCGGTGCGAGTGCTGCGGGCGAGTAAGCCCCGATGACGAGCTCGAAGGCGTAGAACGCACCGGTCAATGGCGCACCGAATGCGGCAGCGATCGCCGCGCCCGCCCCGGCGCCCACGAGCGTGCGCAGATCCGCACGCCGCACCGACAGCCAGCGTCCGAGCAGTGAAGCCACCGAACTGCCCATCTGCACGAAGGCTGCTTCGAGCCCGACGGATGCCCCGCTGCCATTGGAGATCAGTGTTTGTCCGGAGAGCATCAGGCTGTCACGCAATGACATCCGCCCGCCGTGCAGGGCGTTGGCTTCCACCGCATCGACCACCGCACGCCGACGCATGCGCAGGAGGAGGTTGAACACCCCCAGCAGCAGGCCGCCGAGCGGCAGCACGAGCAATGCGGACAGCGACAGGCGATCCGCATTGCTCAGGTGCGCGCCGGCGGGCAGGTCGAACAGCAGGCGCTGCAATGCCGCGGCGATACGGGTCTGCAGCACCGTGAGCACACCCGCGGCGAGCCCTGCCACGAGCGCCAGTGCCGTGAATGCCGGCTCGCTCCTGCGAACCCCGGCCCGTGCGCGACGCAGCAGATCGGCAAGGAGCGCAGGCGGGTCGTTATCGCCTTGGGCTGGGGGGAGCGCCGCCTCAGGCATCGTCGCCTCCGCGGGCGGCCTGTTTCGATACCGCCTCTGCCGTCTTGTCATCGAAATGGCACAGGTCGCGGACGATGCAGCGAGGGCAGTCAGGCGCGCGGGCCTTGCATGTATAGCGGCCGTGGAGAATCAGCCAGTGATGCGCATCACGCATGAATTCAGCCGGGATCACCGCGACGAGCCCGTCTTCCACCTGCCGCACGGTACGGCCGTGCGCGAGCCCCGTCCGGTTGGCGACCCGGAAGATATGCGTGTCCACCGCCATCGTCGGCTGGCCGAACGCGGTATTCAGCACGACATTGGCGGTCTTGCGGCCCACGCCGGGAAGCGCCTCGAGCGCCTCGCGATCACTCGGCACGTTCCCGTCGTGAAGTTCAATCAGCTGCTTCGCCATCGCGATGACGTTCGCCGCCTTCATGTTGTACAGGCCCAGGGTAGCGATATAGGGCTTGAGCCCCGCAACGCCGAGCGCTGCGATTTTCCGCGGGGTATTGGCCACCGGAAACAGCCGCGCGGTCACCTTGTTGACGCCGACGTCGGTGGATTGCGCCGACAGGGTTACCGCGACCAGCAATTCATAGGGCGTGCGGTAATCGAGTTCGGTCGTGGGTGAGGGATTGTCGTTGCGAAGCCGCGTGAACATCGAGCGGATCTCGCGCGCCTGCATGCGCTGACCATCCCCCTGCGGCCATTGCCGCGATCGCTTCGGGGCGAGCACTGCGCCGACAGCTGCTTTTGCAGTGGCCCCAGCGACCTTGCGTACACGGGGGATGCCTGCGGCTGTCATGGCGGGGCGCCAAGCCTCGCGCGCGACAGCGCGCGCGCAAGTACGGCCGCTGCACCCGGCGGAAGGCCAGGCGCAGCCGGCTCCGGCGGCATTGCTCCAGCGGCACTGCGTTCGGCAGCGCGACGCGCTAGCCGCTGTTCGCGGCGTCGGAACCGTTCGCGCGCGGCGAGTGCGGTGCGTCGCGCATCGCGGGCATCAAGCACATTCTGCCGGCAGCTCGCCTCGCATCGTCCACAGGGCTCCACATCGAGCAACCCGAGCTCCAATGCATGGTCGATATCGTCCTCGAGCACGGCGTCGACGATCGAATGCAGGGCGTTCGCCGCGATGCATCCGCAACCGCGACACGGGCTCGCCAGAGTCATCACGCGCCCGAGAAATCCGGCTTACGCCGTTCGAGGAAGGCCGATGTCCCTTCCCGCATGTCCTGCGTCGAGAACATCAGGCCGAACTGGGCCGCTTCGTATTCCAGGCCTTCCTCGATGCCGCACTCACCGCCGATGTTGATGCAGTCGAGCATGCCGCGCAGCGCGAGCGGCGCGGCGGCGGCGAGTTGCTGCGCCAGGGACATCGTCTGCGTTTCGAGGTCGGCCAGTGGCACCACCTGATTGACAAGGCCCAGTTCGCGCGCGCGCGAAGCGTCGATCGGCGTGCCGAGCAGGCACAGCTCCAACGTCGCGGCGCGCCCGGCCAGGCGCAGCAGCCGCTGGGTGCCACCGAATCCAGGTATCAGCCCCAGATTGATCTCCGGCTGGCCCAGGCGCGCGGTATCAGCGGCAATGCGCAGATGGCAGCACATCGCGAGTTCCAGCCCGCCTCCCAGCGCGAAGCCGTTCACCATGGCGATCACCGGCTTCGGGCTGCGCTCGACCCGCCGCATCATGCGCTGGCCACGCAGCGCGAAGTCGCGCCCCTGGACCGGGCTGAGGCTGTTCATTTCAGCTATATCGGCGCCCGCCACGAAGGCCTTGGGCCCCATGCCTGTCAGCACGATGATGCGAACACCGGCATCGGCGATCGCCTGCCGGAATGCTTCGTCCAGCGCATCGAGCGTGGCAGCGTTCAGTGCATTGAGCTTCTCGGGCCGGTTGATGGCGATGACGCGGACGGTGTCCACGTCGCGGATCGCCACCGGCGACGGGATGTTGCTGTCGGACATGCTGTGCCCCAACGGGAGTAGAACGCGGTCGGAAACGGCCGTGGAACTTGCCATGCAGGCGGTTGTCACACGGGAGGCGTCAGTGGCGGTTAAGCCCTGCCACCAGTATCCTAGCGCGCCACCCGGGGCTGTCGACCGGTGCGAACGCAAGGCGTTCCAGCCCGCAGCGCATCCGCGCCCGGGCCTCTCTTCCGGAGGTTCCACCACATGAAGTTGCGTTTGATCGCCGTCGCTGCGGCGGCTCTGGTCCTGTCCGCGGGCGTCGCCAGCGCGCAGGATATGTCGTCAGAGAAGGGCAAGCTGAGCTATGCCTTCGGTTACCAGTACGGCCAGGAACTGCAGGGCCTTACGCAACGCGGCGAGCAGGTCGACATCGCTTCGCTCGTGAAGGGCTTGCAGGACAGCTACGCGAAGAAGGAACCGGCCGTTGCATCGGCGCAACTCGCGGCCGCCTATCAGGCGTTCGAAAAGCGCGAACAGCAGCGCATGAACGAGGCCAAGGCGAAGTGGGAGAAGGCAGCGTCCGAAAACAAGACGAAGTCCGATGCTTTCATGAACGCGAACAAAACCAAGGCGGGCGTGAAGACACTGCCTGGTGGCGTGCAGTATCGCGTCATCGAGAACGGTACCGGCGCGAAGCCGACGCCGTCGAGCACCGTGCAGCTTCAGGTTGCCGGCCCGTACCCGTTCGGCCAGCGCCCGACCCCGGCCCGCCCGCCGCAGGACATGTCGATGAAGCTGAGCGAGGTGCAGATGCCTGCCATGCGCGAAGCACTTGCGCAGATGCCGGCAGGTTCGAAGTGGGAAATCACGCTGTCGCCGGACAAGGCCTACGGTGCCGACCCGCGCACCGGCATTCCGCCGAATCTGGCGGTGCAGTTCGAGATCAAGCTCGTCAGCGTCAAGTAAGGGCTGGCGGATTCCGCGACGACGCCGGCCTTGTGCCGGCGTTTTCGTGTCCGTCCCGGAAAGCCATGCATCATGCTCCCATGACGACGAATTTCCGCGCCGTGCTCAGCCCCTGCATCGGCGTCTGCGCAGTCGACGATACGGGCCTGTGCGAAGGCTGCCTGCGCACGTTGGACGAGATCGCGCGCTGGTCCGGGATGGGCGATGAGGAGCGTCTTCGCGTCATGGAGTCGGTGTTGCCCGCCCGTGTCGCGGAGCGCGGTGATCCGTGATCGACGCCGCGCCCGCGCGACTGCGTCAGGCGTTGTACCCGCTCGATACACCACCGCGCGACCGTGGCTGGAACGCCGACGAACTCGCCGGGTTGCTGCCCGATGGCCTGGGCACCACCGAAGCCGCCGTGCTGGTCGGGCTGGTGCCACGCGGCCATGGGCTGTCGGTGGTTCTCACCCGTCGCAATGACGGCCTGCGTCAGCACGCGGGGCAGGTGAGCTTTCCCGGCGGACGCATCGACCCCGGCGACCTCGACGCCGTCGATGCCGCGCTGCGT
>SCUY01000267.1 GCA_004322525.1 Lysobacter sp.
GCGGCGACTTCGGCGCGCAGCAGGTCGCCGGTGGAGACGTGCGGTACCTGCAGGTGCTCCCTCAGGCGCGAGGCCTGCGTGCCCTTGCCCGAGCCGGGGGCTCCCAGAAGTACCAATCGCATATTCGCTCCTGCTGCACGGAGCCGGCACGTTCGGCGGCGCTACACTCCGGGCGCCGCCGTTGCCGGCATGATGGGCGCAGCTTACCGCAACCCGCCAAGATTCCTGGAATGCCCATGGCCGCCGGAACCCTCCTCTACGCGCAGTCGGGCGGCGTCACCGCCGTCATCAATGCGACCGCCTCGGCCGTCATCGAAACGGCGCGCCGCCATGGCCTGCGGGTGCTGGCCGGCCGCAATGGCATCCTCGGCGTGCTGCGCGAGGAGCTCATCGACACCAGCGACATACCGGCCTCCGTCATCCGCGCGCTGGCGCAGACGCCCGGCGGCGCCTTCGGCTCCTGCCGCTACAAACTGGGGTCGCTGCAGGGCGACCGGGCGAAATACGAGCGGCTGATTGACATCTTCCGCGCGCATGACGTCCGCTGGTTTCTCTACAACGGCGGCAATGACTCGGCCGACACCGCGCTCAAGGTCTCGCAGCTCGCGGTCGAGTTCGGCTACCCGCTGACCTGCGTCGGCGTGCCCAAGACGGTCGACAACGACCTGGTGGTGACCGACACCTGCCCGGGCTTCGGTTCGGCGGCGAAGTACACCGCCGTCTCGGTCCGTGAAGCGGCGCTCGACGTGGCCGCCATGGCGGATACCTCCACCAAGGTGTTCGTCTACGAGGCGATGGGACGCCATGCGGGCTGGTTGGCCGCCGCCGCCGGCCTGGCGGGACACGGGGCCGACGAGGCGCCGCACCTGATCCTGTTCCCCGAGCGCCCGTTCGACGAGGCGGGCTTCCTCGGGCATGTGCGTGAGACCGTCGAGCGCGTGGGCTACTGCGTGGTGGTGGCCAGCGAAGGCATCCGCGCGGCCGACGGCACCTTCATCGCCGACGCGGGCGGCGGCAAGGATTCGTTCGGCCATACGCAACTGGGCGGCGTCGCCTCGCATCTCGCTGCACGGGTCAAGGATGCGCTCGGCTACAAGGTGCACTGGACCCTGCCGGATTACCTGCAACGCTCGGCGCGGCATCTCGCATCGGCGACCGACCTCAAGCAGGCGATGGCGGTCGGCCGCGCGGCGGTCGAATACGCACTCAAGGGACGCAATGCGGTGATGCCCGTCATCGTCCGCACGAAGGACCGCCCCTACCGCTGGAAGATCGAGCCGGCCGAGCTCGCCGACATCGCGAACCACGAAAAGACAATGCCGCCGGACTTCATCCGCGACGACGGCTACGGGATCACGGAGGCGGCGCGTCGCTATCTCGAGCCGCTGATCCGCGGCGAAGCCCCGCCGAGTTATGGGCGTAACGGCTTGCCACGCTATGTGCGCCCCGGAGGCGTGCTGGTGGAGGCCAGACTTCCGCGCATGGACTTCTGATCTGTCGGCAGGCCGGCTGCAAGCCCAGTGGGACGTCGCGGGGTCAGTTCAGCCGCAGGCTTTGCCTTCGGTCGAAACCCGCGCGCTGTACAGCGTGACGTCCGTCGTCCTGGGCCCGTTCTTCGCCTCCTGCAGGTAGATCCGCGAGCGGCCCTGGGCGTCCAGCTTCGGCGGCTGCGTATCGACGGACTTGCGCCAGATCTCGACGACCGCCAGCAGGGCGGGACAATCCTTAGACGGAATACGGATCACGTCGTTGAGCTTCCAACCGTTCGCCTCGGACGGCTTGGATTTCGACGGGTCGACGAGCCGTGCACGGGCCTGGCACGTCGCGCTGCTGCGCACCGGCACGAACCGGTACGGCGCCTTCGCATCGCCGGTGAACGTTCCCTGCAGCCAGGCGCAGGCCTCGGGGATCGCGCGGACCATATGCGTGACACCTGTGCCCTGAGGGGTGCCGGTCGGCCTTTCGATCTCGGGCTTCGACGCGTTGGCCGCACTGGTGGCGAGGACAAGGAAACCGGTACTGGCGAGTATCGCAAAGCGCATGGCATCTCTCCTGGAAACGCGAGCGAGGCTGGCATGCACGCGCTGAACCGGGGTTTCACCAGCCCGCATCACGCAGCGCAGCAAGCCGTGTAGCAGGTCGTGTGCCATAGTCGCCCGGTCGTGCGGCCAGCGGGCCGTCGAAATACGCGAAATCCGCGTTGCCTGATGTCCACTTCTGGGGAGGAGTTCATGCTGGAGCAGTACGGTCTGATGCTGGCGGTGGGATGTGCCGCCATAGCGATCCTGTACGGGATCATTTCCGCGCGCTGGATCAATGCGCAGCCTGCGGGCAACGAGCGGATGCAGGAAATCGCCGGGGCGATCCAGGAAGGCGCGCGCGCCTACCTCAACCGCCAGTACACGACGATCGCGATCGCGGGCGTCGTGCTGTTCGCGCTCATCGGCATCTTCCTCGGCTGGCCGACCGCGATCGGCTTCCTCGTCGGCGCGGTGCTCTCGGGCGCGGCCGGTTACATCGGCATGAACGTCTCCGTGCGTGCCAACGTGCGCACCGCCGAAGCGGCGCGACGCGGCATCGGCCCGGCGATGGACGTGGCGTTCCGCGGTGGCGCGATCACCGGCATGCTCGTCGTCGGCCTCGGCCTGCTCGGCGTCGCCGGCTACTACGCGATCCTGCACCTGCACCTGGGTTACAGCCAGGCGGATTCACTGCATGCGCTGATCGGGCTCGCTTTCGGCAGTTCGCTCATCTCGATCTTCGCGCGTCTGGGCGGCGGCATCTTCACCAAGGGTGCCGATGTCGGCGCCGACCTCGTCGGCAAGGTGGAAGCCGGCATTCCCGAGGACGACCCGCGCAACCCCGCCGTCATCGCCGACAACGTGGGCGACAACGTGGGCGACTGCGCGGGCATGGCGGCCGACCTGTTCGAGACCTACGCCGTCACCGTCATCGCCACGATGCTGCTTGGCGGCCTGATGGCGGCCGAAGTCGGCCGCAACGGGGTGCTGTATCCGCTGGTGCTCGGCGGCGTGTCGATCATCGCTTCGATCATCGGTGCGTTCTTCGTCAAGGTGAAGGCGGGCGGCTCGATCATGGGCGCGCTGTATCGGGGCGTGATCGTCTCGGCGGTGCTCGCCGCGATCGCGTTCTTCTTCGTCACCCAGCAGATGATGGGCGAGACGAAATACGGCGCGATGGCGCTGTGGTACTGCGCACTGATCGGGTTGGCGCTCACCGGCGCGATCGTTTGGATCACCGAGTACTACACCGGCACGCAGTACAAGCCGGTGCAACACGTCGCGCAGGCGTCCACCACGGGCCACGGCACCAACATCATCGCGGGCCTGGGCGTGTCGATGAAATCCACGGCCATGCCGGTGGTGGCGGTATGCCTTGCGATCTGGGGCGCGCATCTGCTCGGCGGCCTGTACGGCATCGCGATCGCCGCGACGGCGATGTTGTCGATGGCGGGCATGATCGTCGCGCTCGATGCCTACGGCCCGATCACCGACAACGCCGGCGGCATCGCCGAGATGGCCGAGCTTCCACCCGAAGTGCGCGCCGTCACCGATCCGCTCGACGCCGTCGGCAACACCACCAAGGCGGTGACGAAGGGCTATGCGATCGGCTCGGCCGCGCTCGCCGCGCTCGTGCTGTTCGCCGACTACACCCACAACCTCGACGCGGCGGCGCAGGCCAAGGCGGCCGCTTCGGGTGTCGTCGCCGAGGCGATGCGCTTCGACCTGTCCGATCACTACGTGATCATCGGCCTGCTCATCGGCGGCCTGATCCCGTACCTGTTCGGCGCGATGGCGATGGAAGCGGTCGGCCGCGCGGCCGGCGCCGTGGTGGAGGAAGTGCGTCGGCAGTTCCGCGAGATCCCGGGGATCATGGCCGGCACCGCCAAGCCCGACTACTCGCGCGCGGTCGACATGCTCACCAAGTCGGCGATCAAGGAAATGATCGTGCCGTCGTTGCTGCCGGTGGCGGTGCCGATCGTGGTCGGCCTGCTGCTGGGCCCGAAGGCGCTGGGCGGCCTGCTGATCGGCACGATCGTGACCGGCATCTTCGTGGCGATCTCGATGACCACCGGCGGCGGTGCCTGGGACAATGCCAAGAAGTACATCGAGGATGGCCACTGCGGCGGCAAGGGATCCGAAGCCCACAAGGCCGCGGTGACCGGCGATACCGTCGGCGATCCCTACAAGGACACCGCGGGCCCGGCGATCAACCCGCTGATCAAGATCATCAACATCGTTGCGCTGCTGCTGGTGCCGCTGCTGGTGAAGTAACGGCGACAGCACGGGAAGATGGGAAGGGCGGCCTTTGGGCCGCCTTTTTCTTTGGGGACGGCAAACGTGCCACCCATGCCGACATGGCCTTGATGCGCCATTGGCTACCTTGCCGGGCGGCTCGCGTCGCGCCGCCCATTTTCCGAGGACACTCCCGTGCAAGACCATCCGTGGCAAGCGTCCGTGCAGAACTCGCTGGGCGTCTATCTCCCCAGCATCCTTGGCGGCATCGCCATCCTGCTGATCGGCTGGATCATCGCGCTGGTCGCCTCCACCGCCACCCAGCGGGCACTCGCCGCGGTCGGCATGAACCAGCGGCTCGGTGCGCACACCCAGTCAAGCATGAACTTCGAGCGCATCGCCGGCCGCATCGTGTTCTGGGCGATCATGCTGCTGGCATTGATCGGCATGTTCAGCGTGCTGCAGGTGCAGGGCGTCTCGGGCCCGCTCAATACGCTGGCGACCACCGTGATGCTGTACCTGCCGCGGCTGCTGCTGGCGGTCGCGCTGGTGGTGGTGGCCTGGCTGGTGGCGACGGTGGTACGCACGCTCGTCAACCGCACGCTGTCCAGGACGCGCGTGGACGAGCGCCTCGCTCCGGGCGGTGACATGAAGCCGCTCTCGCAGTCGATGGGCAACGTCGCCTACTGGCTGGTGCTGCTGCTGTTCCTGCCGGCGATCGTCGGCGCGCTGCAGATCGAAGGATTGATGACCCCACTGACGGGGATGACCTCCTCGCTGCTCGGCATGCTGCCCAACCTCCTGGCGGCGGTGATCATCGCCGGCGTTGGCTGGCTGATCGCCAAGGCCGTGCGCGGGCTGGTCAGCAACCTGCTGGCCACCACCGGCATCGACCGTTTCAGCGAGAGCCACGCCGACACGCGTGGCCTGAAGCTGTCGGACCTCGGAGGCACGCTCGCCTTCGTGATGGTGATAGTGCCCGCGCTCATCGCCGCGCTGGACGCTCTGAAGATCAGCGCCATCTCGGCGCCGCTCACGCGGATGCTGGGCATCTTTTTCGACGCGATCCCGAACCTGCTCGCCGCGGCGGCGATCCTCCTGCTCGCCTGGTTCATCGGCCGCTTCGTCGCCGCGCTGGTCGAACGCCTGCTGTCGGACCTGGGTTTCGACCGGCTGCCGGAGCGGGTCGGCCTGGGCCATGCCTTCGCCGATCCGAACGTGACCACGGTGACGCCGACGGGGGCCGTGTCGACCACCACGGCAACGACAGGTTCCGATGCCTTCATGGCCACGTCCACCCTTGAGCGCCAGGCCGCCGACCCGGCCTTCACCACACCATCGGACGCCATGGCACAGACGCCGATCGTCACGCCGACGTCCACGGCCACCGCTACCGCGATGACAGACCGCTCGGTGTCCGGCGGCACGCTGTCCTCGCTCGCCGGCAAGGTCACGCTGTTTTTCATCATGTTGTTCGCGACGGTCGAGGCCGCCTCGCTGCTCGGCTTCGCCGGCATCAATGCCCTGCTCGAGCAGTTCATCTCGTTCGGTGCCGACGTGCTGCTGGGCCTGGTGATCCTGGCTGTCGGCTACTGGCTGGCCGATTTGGCGGCGCGTGCGATCGAACGCGCCAATCCGGAAAGCCGCGGCATGGCGCGCCTCGCCCGCTTCGCGATCCTCGGCCTCGTCATCGCGATGGGCCTGCGCGCGATGGGCGTGGCGGACGACATCGTCAACCTCGCCTTCGGGCTGGTGCTGGGTGCCGTCGCGATCGCCATCGCACTGGCTTTCGGGCTGGGCGGGCGCGACGCCGCGGGCAAACTCGCGCAGCGTTGGGCAGACGACTACCTGCGCCGGCGCCCACCGCAGTGACCTGACCGGCCGATCCACGGATGGCGGCTCCCGCGTCCATCCGTCAGCCGGATCCGCACTGCTGCGGTGCAGCAAAATCACCTAGAATCCGCAGCCCCACGCCCGCCGCCCGGCGGGCAGATCGCCTCTGGAGCAGCAATGGGCCTCGACCTCGTTCCCACCGGCAAGAACCCGCCGGACGAGATCAACGTGATCATCGAAATCCCCAAGGATTCCGAGCCGGTGAAGTACGAGGTCGACAAGGCCTCCGGAGCGATCTTCGTCGACCGCATCCTGTCCACGCCGATGCGCTACCCGTGCAACTACGGCTACGTACCGCACACCGTCTGCGGCGATGGCGACCCCGCCGACGTGCTGGTGATCCTGCCGCTGCCGCTGATCCCCGGTTCGGTGATCCGCTGCCGCCCGGTGGGCGTGCTGAAAATGTCCGACGAGGCCGGTTCGGACGAGAAGCTGCTCGCGGTACCGATCGACAAGGTCTTCAACGGTTATTCCCACATCGACGACATCGGCCAGGTGTCGCCGCACTGGTGCGAACGCATCGGCCACTTCTTCGAGCACTACAAGGATCTCGAGAAGGGCAAGTGGGTGAAGATCGACGGCTGGGGTGATGCCGCCGAGGCAAAGCGGATCCTGCTCGACGCGATGAAGAGCTACGAAAACGCGAGCGAGAAGCCGAACTACTGATTGCGTGTGGCGCGCCCAGAAGGCTGTCCGACCAGCCTCATCTTGGGATGTCTCATGCCATTGGCCGCCCGCCGCCGCCCAGCTCACCGGCGGCAAAGCGCGCCACCATCGTCATCATCGCGTTCAGCCAGCGGATCTCGTTGGCGAGCATCACGCCCTGTGCCAGCACGCGGGCCTCCTCGATGTAGGCCTTGAGCACCGGCGCATAGTGCGATCGCGTTTCGATTGCATCTCCATAGCGGAACCAGAGGCCTCGCCAGGCATGCTGGAAACGGCTGGTCAGCATGCGCAGCCGCGGCAGCGCCGGGTGTGGGAGCGTGTCGGCGAACAGCAGGTCGAAATGCGCGCGCATTTCCCACGGGCTCATCACCACGGGCACGTTAACCGTTTCGCAGGGGAACACCGGGGCGACGGACGATGGCGGCATCGGTACCGCCTGCCATGGCCCTCCCTTGTGCGCGCTTGCCCTGCCGGCCGCGACGAGATCCCAGAACCGGCTGCCGCCGACCGTGTCGATCACCAGGTGGATGCGCGGCCGGTCCGCATCATTGAGAACGCGATGCTGTCGCCACGTATCGAAGATCCAGCATTCACCCGCTGCCATGTTGACCGTCTCGTCGCCGCAGTCGAAGCGCACCGTAGGCTGCGTCACGATCGGCACATGGATGCGCACACGCTCGACCCAGTAGTAACCCTGGTCGACATGCCTCGTCACCTCGGCCTGCCCGGATAGCCGCATCAACCGGCTGCGTCCGATGGTGGCACCCACGGCAGCGAACACCTGCTGCAGATAGGGACAAGCCGCCAGAGCCGGTGTCGGAGCCATCGGCCCGGCAAATGCCTCATTGTCAGGATCGCCGTCGACAGCGACCAGCGGGAGCATCGAATTTCCGGCGAACCCCTGCGGATGCGGCTTCCATGGCGCCTCGCCTAGCGCATGCACCTCATCAGCGAGCACGGCGGCATCGAAGTGCAGCGGCAACTGGATGAAAGGTGCGGAAAGTTTCACGATGATTGTCCGGAAGGTTCGCCCATCCTGATGCTGGGCATTGGTGTCAGGCTTTGCGATAGACCTCGGCGCCGGCCGCGCGGAACTCCGCGGACTTCTCGGCCATTCCGCGCTCGATCTCGGCAGCTTTCGCATCCTCCGCTGCTGCGTAATCGCGTACGTCCTGCGTGATCTTCATCGAGCAGAAGTGCGGGCCGCACATCGAGCAGAAATGCGCGGTCTTGTGCGCGTCCTTGGGCAACGTTTCATCGTGATATTCGCGGGCCCGCTCCGGGTCGAGGCCGAGGTTGAACTGGTCTTCCCAGCGGAACTCGAAGCGCGCCTTGCTCATCGCGTTGTCGCGCGCCTGCGCACCGGGATGACCCTTGGCGAGATCGGCGGCATGCGCGGCGATCTTGTACGCCATCAGGCCTTCGCGCACGTCGTTCTTGTTGGGCAGGCCGAGGTGCTCCTTCGGGGTGACGTAGCAGAGCATCGCGCAGCCGAACCAGCCGATCATCGCTGCACCGATGGCGCTGGTGATGTGGTCGTAGCCCGGGGCGATGTCCGTGGTGAGGGGGCCCAGCGTGTAGAACGGCGCCTCGCCGCATTCGGCGAGCTGCTTGTCCATGTTCTCCTTGATCAGCTGCATCGGCACGTGGCCGGGCCCTTCGACCATGCATTGCACGTCGTGCCTCCACGCGATTTTCGTCAGCTCACCGAGCGTTTCGAGCTCACCGAACTGCGCGGCATCGTTGGCATCGGCGATCGCGCCCGGGCGCAGGCCATCGCCCAGCGAGAAGGCAACGTCGTACGCCTTCATGATCTCGCAGATGTCTTCGAAATGCGTGTAGAGGAAATTTTCCTTGTGATGCGCGAGACACCACTTGGCCATGATCGAACCACCGCGGCTGACGATGCCTGTCACGCGTCCGGCGGTAAGCGGCACGTAGCGCAGCAGCACGCCGGCATGGATGGTGAAGTAGTCGACGCCCTGCTCCGCCTGCTCGATCAGCGTGTCGCGGAAGATCTCCCAGTTGAGTTCTTCGGCGCGGCCGTCGACCTTCTCCAGCGCCTGGTAGATCGGCACCGTGCCGATCGGCACCGGTGAGTTGCGGATGATCCACTCGCGCGTCTCGTGGATGTGCTTGCCGGTCGACAGATCCATCACCGTGTCGGCGCCCCAGCGCATCGACCACACGAGCTTCTCGACTTCCTCGGCGATGCCCGACGACACCGCGGAATTGCCGATGTTGGCGTTGACCTTGGTCAGGAAATTGCGGCCGATGATCATCGGCTCGCTTTCCGGGTGATTGATGTTGTTGGGGATGATCGCGCGGCCGCGAGCCACCTCGTCGCGCACGAACTCGGGCGTGATCAGTTTCTGGATGTTCGCGCCAAAGGTTTCGCCGGGATGCTGGCGCAGCAGGTGCGCCTCGCGGATCGATTCGATGCGCTGGTTCTCGCGGATCGCGATGAACTCCATCTCCGGCGTGACGATGCCGCGCCGCGCGTAGTGCATCTGCGTAACGTTGGCGCCGGCGATCGCACGGCGCGGCAGCAGGCGATTGCCAAAGCGCACGTGCGCGAGCTTCGGATCGTGCTCGCGCGCGCGGCCGAACTCGGACGACAGCGCCGGCAGCACCTCGGTGTCGCCGCGTTCGGCGATCCACTGCGCACGCAGCGGCGCGAGGCCCGTCGACAGATCGATCGTCGCGGTTTCATCCGTGTACGGACCGGTGCAATCGTAGACCGCGAGCGGGGCGTTCTCCTCGCCACCGAACAGCGTGCCGGTGCGCTGCAGGCTGATCTCGCGCATCGGCACGCGGATGTCCGGGCGCGAGCCTTCGACATGGATCTTGCGCGAGCCCGGAATCGGGCGGACGACGTCGGCCGAGAGCTTTTCGGCCTGCTGGAGGAGTTCGGTGGCAACTGCGTTCATGGATGTCCCGCGAATGGCTTGCCGCCGCGACGGCTGCATGCCGACGACAGCGCGGCATGCGAAACGCCCGGCATGGAATCCGGGCACGCAATGAAGGCGGGTGACAGTCCGAAGGCTCCCTACGGCGGTCTCAACCGCATCAGGTTCTGAGGGTCTGTCTCAACCGGATGACGCCGGTACCCCTGCTTCCGGGTCCATTTGACCATGCGGTGCGCGGCAGGGCCAGCGACAGATGCCAGGGCGGAAGGTCTGATTCAGCCTGATGGAACCGCCACGGTGCCGTCGGGCGATGCCCGATCCTGCCCTGCGACTTCCACCGGCATGCGCACCCGGAACCACGCTGCGTACAACGCCGGCAGGAACAGCAGGGTCAGGAACGTCGCGACCAGCAGGCCACCCATGATCGCCACCGCCATCGGGCCGAAGAAGGCGCTGCGCGACAGCGGAATCATCGCGAGGATCGCCGCGAGCGCGGTCAGCACGATGGGGCGGAAACGGCGCACCGTCGCTTCGATGATGGCCTGCCATGCCTCCAGGCCGTCGCGGCGGTCCTGCTCGATCTGGTCGACCAGGATCACCGAGTTGCGCATGATCATGCCCGCCAGCGCGATCGTTCCCAGCATCGCGACAAAGCCGAACGGCACGCGGAACACAAGTAGAAACAGCGTGACGCCTATCAGGCCCAGCGGCGCGGTAAGGAACACCATCACGCTGCGGGAAAAACTGCGCAGCTGGAACATCAGCAGCGTGAATACGACGAAGACGAACAGCGGCATGCCGGCATTGATCGAGTTCTGGCCACGCGCGGAGTCCTCCACACTGCCACCGATATCGAGCGTGTAGCCCGGCGGAAGCTGCGCGCGCAGCGCCTCCACCTGCGGCATGAGTTGCGCGACCACCGTCGGCGGCGTCAGCGCGTCGCGGATGTCGGCACGTACGATCATCGTCGGCAGACGGTCGCGATGCCAGACAATGCCGTCCTCGAAACCATCCTCGAGCGTCGCCACCTGCGTCAGCGGAACGCTGCGGCCCGACGACGTGGGCACCATGAGGCTGCGCAGTGCTTCGAGTTCGCCACGGTCGCGCGATGCGCCGCGGACGTCGATGCCGAT
>SCUY01000268.1 GCA_004322525.1 Lysobacter sp.
GAACGTGCGCTGCACGTAGCTGGTGCCCTTGTTGATGTTCGAGTACGTGGCCAGCGTCTTGAGCACGCTGTTGCTGCCATCGCGCACCTGTACCGCCAGCGTGTCATAGGCGGTGGTGGTGGTCGTCTCGCTGCTCGCAATGCGCAGCCAGAATGTCAGCGTGACGGTGGTGGCCGTCGACGGGATGCTGATCGTCTGGTAGCCGTATTCGCTGCTCGTGGAACCATAGCCGTTCAGCCACATCTTCCAGCTGCCCAGATGCGCCGGATAGGTGGTGCTGCTGGTGATGGCGCCGCTGGTGGCGGTCCACGATGTGGCACCCGACTCGAAGCCGCCGTTCGTGATCAGCTCCGTCGGCGTCGACGTGGTGTTGCTGACGCTGAAAGCGACGCCAGTCGAGGTGCCGACATTACCGGCCGCGTCATACGCCTTGGCGACCAGCGTATGGCTGCCGTTGGCGAGCGTGGTGGAGTCGAGCGCCATCGAATACGGCGAGGTGGTGTCGGTGCCCTTGAGCGCGCCATCGACGAGGAATTCCACCTTCGATACGCCGACGTTGTCCGAGGCGGTTGCCGACAGCGTGATGCTGCCGCTGGTGCCCGATTCGCTCGCGCTTACGGTTGGCGCCTGCGTATCGGTGCCACCGCCGGTGCCACCCTGGTCCACCCACACCGGGGCCGACCACAGCCGCAGGCCGTTCGCCTGCGTCACCAGTGCGTAGTAGAAGTGCTTGCCGGTGGCGGGCGTGAACGTGTACGTGTCACTGCCTTCGTACAGCTGCGTCACCGTGCCGTTGCGGCCGGGAACGCCCTCGAAGAACTGCACACGCTGCGCTGTCTGCGCGTTGGTGCTCGCATAGTGCGCGACCAGCGTGAGCGCGCCGCTGTTGGCGAAGGTCTCGCCCATCACGCGGCTGTTGCCGGTGAGCACCAGCTGCCCACCGCTGTCCTCGGTGGCGAAGGCGCGGCGTGCGCGCACCGCGGCAAGGAAGTTCGCGGTGTTCAGTGCGGTGCCCGAGGGCAGCAGCACGCCGGTGCGGTTGGTGAAGCTCAGGCCCCAGTTGGCGCAGTGGTTGTCCTGGTTGGTGGCCGGGGCCACCTTGTAGCCGCGCTCGAGCAGGATATTCCAAGCGCCGGTATAGGTGCTGCGGCTGGTCTCGGTCTGGCTGGTGTTGGTGGAGAACGCGGACGTGTTGAGAACCTCCGCGAGCGCCATCACCTCGGCACCGTTGGCATCAAAGGCGAGCGGAACGCTGTTGATCAGGAACTGGCCGGTGGTGGCCGGATGGTTGAACTGGCCGACCCAGCCGCGCTGCTTCATCGTCGCGTACAGCGAGGCGTAGTTGCTCTTGGGCGTATTGACCGTGCCGATGAGCTGGCCGGAACTGTTGAGCTCCCAGTTCGCGAGCGCGTCGGGGTTGAGGATGTTGAGGTGGCCACCATTGCTGATCACGCCCCATTCCAGGCCGTACATGGCCAGGAAGTTCGCGTTCGCGGCGTTGTAGTTGGACGCGGCGGTGATGCCACTGTTGAACAGCGCATTGGCCGATGCCGGCGTGGCCGCCGTATTCGTACCGGTCGAGCCGTCGTACATGTGGTTGTGTTCGGACGCGAGCAGGAAGTCACCCTTCGCCTGTGTGCGCATCATCGCGTAGGCGTCAGCCGGGCCGAAGGCGCCCGCCTGCGGGGCCTGCGAGCCGGTGCAGCTGCTGATCGCGCCGCCACCATCGCTGTGGTTGGTCTGGCTGTGCAGGTTGCCGTAGTACACGGTGTAGGCGAGGCCATCGGTGGCCGCTACGGATTGCGCGGAGATCATGCCGCCGTTCGCGCCGGTGGCTGCTGCTGTGCGACGCGGCGCGGTGGCCGCGGTCGGGAGCGCGACACGGCGGACTACGCGGTCCGGGGCGACCTGGCCGAGCTGCACATCGAGCTTCTGCTCGACCATCTCGTCGCCAAAGTCATTGAACGCCTCGGCCACGCGCGCGCCGATCGACAGGCCGCGATCATTGGGTATCGCGACGGTCGGCACCGCACGCAGGCGCAGGGTGTAGTAGCCAGCGGGGGCCGGGCGGTTGGCCATGTCGCGGCCGTTCCACCATGCCGGCACGATGACGTGTCGGCCCGCGAGACGGGTCATGCCGGTGCTGCGGGCAACCACGCGGCCATCGCGCGCGATGCTCTCGAGCACCCAGGCTGCGGCGGTACGCTCGCCGGCACCGGGATAGTCGAAGTGCAGGCGGATCGGGAACCGTCCTGCCTCGACACGGAACGCCGCATTGATCGAGGCGTCGAATTCGTAGTGGTCGGGGTGGCCGAAGTCGTTGGCATGCGACATGCCGGTGACGGCGGTGAGCAGCGCGGCGAGGATCGCAGAGCGTAATGCGGGAGGATGCATGGACAGTCCTTGGTAGGGCCCAGTCCATGGGCAGCGGGGATCCTGAACGCCACCTTGACGGCCTCAGGCGACAGATTCGTGACGAGCCTAGCGAATATGTGCCCGATTGCGGCTGCTTTGGCCGGGTGTGACGACGAACGGCGTTTAAGAGATCCATCCGGTGGCGTCTGGTTCGGAGGCTCTGGGCACAAGGGGACCATCCAGCTGTGCGCGGGCCAGCAGTGCTGGCGACCAGGCGCCGTATTCGCGCACCCATGGCATGCTGCGCGGGACCGCAGCCATCCTGCGAACGCGAGGTGTGCCATGAGCAAGGGGTTGGACCGCAAGAAAGAGCAGAAGAAGAAGCCCGCCAAGACGCTCAAGGAAAAGCGCGCGGAGAAAAGCGGGAAGAAGGCGGACAAGCCGTTCGCACCGGCGTGATCGGGGCCGCCTCGACGGGCGTGTGAGGTACCACCTTCGTCGGGCGGACATGCCGCATCCGAAGGCGCCTGCATTGGATGCGGTCGGATGCTCCGCGGCGGCTTCAGGCCCTGTCATCGCCGCGCGCGCGATGAAAGCGGCATCATGCGCACCGGCCTTTCCGGTGCAATGCAGGCGTGGAGCAGTTCGATGTCCTGGTGATCGGCGGTGGCGCGGCCGGGCTGTTCTGCGCATTGACAGCCGGACAGCGTGGCCGCCGCGTGCTGGTGGTCGAGCATGCGAACCGTGTCGGCAAGAAGATCCTGATGTCCGGCGGTGGCCGCTGCAATTTCACCAATACCGGCACATCCCCTGCGAACTATCTTTCGGCGAATCCGCATTTCTGCAAATCCGCGCTCGCGCGATATTCGCCTGCGCATTTTGTCGAACTGGTTGAACGCCACGGTATCGCGTACCACGAAAAAGAGCTTGGACAGCTGTTCTGCGACGACTCGTCGAAACAGATCGTGCGCATGCTGCTGGACGAATGCGATGCCGCCGGTGTGCGCATCGCGACCGGCTGTGGCATCGAGCAGGTAACGCGGCGAGAGGACGGGCTGTTCGGGTTGCAGACGGCGCACGGGCTGTTTGCCGGCGCGTCGCTGGTGGTCGCAAGCGGTGGCCTGTCGATCCCGAGCATGGGCGCGAGCGGCTTCGGCTATGACCTGGCGCGGCAGTTCGGCCATCGCGTCCTGCCACTACGCGCCGGCCTCGTGCCGCTGACCCTGAGCGGTACCCACCAGGCGCGCCTGGCCGATCTCAGCGGCGTGGCGCTGCCGGTGGAGGCGCGCTGCAACGGCGTGCGCTTCAGCAACCAGATGCTGGTCACCCATCGCGGCCTCAGCGGCCCGTCGA
>SCUY01000269.1 GCA_004322525.1 Lysobacter sp.
CGGCCAGCGCTTCGTCGCCGCCTTCAAGAAGCCGGTCGCGCCAGCCTTCCACGCGGTGCATCGCGGCGACCTCGGAGCGCGAGGCCGCGCTGTTTTCATCCAGCGCATCGCGCATCGCCTGGATCTCGTCCTCGTCCAGGTTGCGCATCTGCTTGGCGAGAAAGGCGAGCTGCCGCTTGCGCGCGATATTCGCCGTGATGCGGCGCGTGTCCTCGATATGCGACATCACGGACTCGGGCACCGGCACGCGTGCGGTCTGCGCGGGGGTGAGCTCGACCAGCACCTCCGCCAGCTCGAGAATGTCGAGGGCCTCCCGCCGCTTCTGGCTCCGGCTGGGGCCGAGGAATTCACCGCTTTCGTCATCGCGTCCGCGCATCGTTGGGGTTCCCGCGCGCGAACCCGGCCGCGACGCCTGATGAATGCCACGCGCGATGCGCGGGGCTGGTATGGACGGGCGCGCACCGGCGCGCCGCTTCACACAGAAGGATAAGACATTGGACACGATCACTCCGTCGCCTGCCCTCCACGACGACAGCCACGAGCGCCTCGAAGCACTCGCCGGCCTGTCCGGGCGCCTGCTCGAGCATTGCCGCCGCAACGGCGCCACGCAGGCGGAGGTGAGCTGCTCGGAGGAGTCCGGCCTCAACGTCAGTGTGCGCATGGGCGAAGTGGAAACGGTGGAGTCCACGCGCGATCGCGGCATCGCCGTCACCGTCTACTTCGGCACCCGCAAGGGCAGCGCGAGCACCGCGGACCTGCGCGATGCGAGCCTCGTCGCGACGGTCGAGCAGGCCTGCGCGATAGCCAAGTTCACCGAGGACGACCCCGCTGCCGGGCTGGCGGATGCAGGCCTGATGGCGCGGGAAACACCGGAATTCGACAGTTGGCACCCGTGGGCGATCGATGCCGACCATGCGATCGACATCGCGCTGGCATGCGAGACGGCCGGGCGTGACAGCGACGCGCGCGTGGAGAATTCCGACGGCGCGTCGGTGAGCAGCGGGCGCAGCCTGTCCGTCTACGCGAACTCACACGGCTTCGTCGGCCGCGAGCGCTCCACGCAGCACAGCCTCGGCTGCGCGCTTATCGCCGGGCGCGGCGATGCCATGCAGCGCGACGGCTGGTACACCCTGGGGCTCGCCGCCGACGATCTCGAGCCGGCCGCCGCGGTGGGTCGGCGTGCGGCTGAGCGCGCGGTGTCCAGGCTCGCGCCGCGACAGATTCCGACGGGGCAGTACCCGGTCCTGTTCGCCTCGGAAGTGGCGCGATCGCTGATCGGGCACCTGCTCGGCGCGGTCTCGGGCAGCGCGCTCTACCGGGGCGCCAGTTTCCTGATCGACAGTGTCGGTACACCGCTGTTTCCGCACTGGTTCGCGATCCATGAGCGGCCGTTCCTGATGCGCGGGCTGCAGTCCTCGGCTTTCGATGCGGAAGGCGTCGCCACGCGCGAGGCGCCGCTGGTCGAAGGAGGCGTACTGCAGCGCTATGTGCTTGGCAGCTACTCGGCACGCAAGCTCGGCCTTGCGACCACCGCGAATGCCGGCGGTACGCACAACCTTGACGTGTCTGCCAATGCCGGCAGCCTGGCATCGATGCTGTCGTCAATGGGCCGCGGCCTGCTGGTGACCGAGTTGATGGGCCACGGCGCGAATACGACCACGGGCGATTATTCGCGCGGCGCTGCCGGTTTCTGGGTGGAAGGCGGCGAAATCCGGCAGCCCATCGACGGCGTGACAGTGGCCGGCAACCTGCGGGAGATGTTCGCGTCGATCGAGGCGGTGGGCTCGGATGTGGACCCGCGCTCGCCTGTCCGCACCGGCTCGATGCTCATCGGGCGCATGACCGTTGCCGGGGCGGCGACCGACGGCGGTTGACCTGTGGCGCGGTGAAGGTGACATTCACCCAATCGGCCCCCGGCCTTCCTGCAGCAGGAGCACGCGAATGAGCGACATGCCCGAAACTCCGTCCAATGGCGATGCGCCGCCACCGCCGTATTCACAGCAGATACCGCCGCAGCCCACGTACTCCGCCGCTGACAGCTCCACGTCCGCTTCCGGAGCGGAGGAACGCAACTGGGCAATGGCGGGCCATCTGTCGGCGCTGGTCGGGCTGGTCGTGCCGCTGGGCAATGTCATCGGCCCGCTCGTGGTCTGGCAGATGAAGAAGGACACCATGCCCTTCGCGGCCGACCAGGCCAAGGAAGCGCTCAATTTCAACATCACCGCGGCGCTCGCGGCGCTGGTAGCCGCGATCCTGATGGTCGTGCTGATCGGCTTCCTGCTGATGCCGATCATCGTGCTGGCATGGCTGATCCTGACGATCATGGCGGGTATTGCAGCCAGCAAGGGCGAGAACTACCGCTATCCGTTCGCGCTGCGCCTGATCAACTGAGCCGGCGAAGGTGAATACGGAAACGCCGGCTTCGCGCCGGCGTTTTTCGTTGCGGCCCGCGGCTCACTCAGTACGCGCGCTGTGTCGCCAGCCTGCCAAGCGCGCGCAGCGCATCCGCTTCCGCCCCGAATGCCGAGAGAGCCCCGAGCATCTGCTCTTCGAGGCCTGAAATGCGGGATCGGGAAGCGTCGATGCCCAGCACTGCCGGGAATGTCGCTTTGCCCTGGGCCGCGTCCTTGCCCGCGGTCTTGCCAAGCTGTGTGCTGTCCGCTTCGACGTCCAGCAGATCATCACGGATCTGGAATGCAAGGCCGAACGCTTTCGCATGGCGATCGAGCGCATCGAGCATCGCCGCAGGTGCGCCGGCGGAGACTCCGCCCATGCGTACCGCTGCGCGGATCAGCGCGCCGGTCTTGAGTGCATGCAGGTGTTCGAGCGCGGCGACAGTGGTGCCAGCGCTGTGCCCGGTGGCGGCCAGATCGAGCGACTGCCCTCCACACATTCCCGCGCCCCCCGTCGCCATCGCCAGGGTACGCACGAGCTCGACAATGGTCGCGGCCGGCAGGGGTGCGCAGGCCAGAACATCGAACGCCAGCGTCTGCAGGGCATCGCCGGCGAGCACAGCGGTGGCTTCGTCGAAAGCGATGTGGACGGTGGGCTGGCCCCGGCGCAGGGAGTCGTTGTCCATGCTCGGCAAGTCGTCGTGTACGAGCGAATAGGCGTGGACGAGTTCGACAGCGACCGCCGCCGGCAATGCGGCATCGGCCTTGCCGGTGACATCGGCTGCCGCGAGCGCCAGCAGCGGCCGGATGCGTTTGCCGCCGAGCAGCACGGCATGCCGCATCGCGGCGCGGAGCATGTCCGGGGTGCCGTCGTCGCGGCCGATGGCGGCGGCGAGCGCGGCATCGATGCGGCCGCGCCAGTCCGCCAGGCGCGCTTCAGGCATCGTCGGTGGGCAGGTCGGGATAGGGCTGCGCGCTGCCCGGGTCCTGAGGATCGGTCAGCAGCCGGACACGCATCTCGGCTTCCTCGAGGGCTGTCTGGCAACGGCGGTAGAGACCGACGCCGCGTTCGTAGGCCGCGAGTGAATCCTCGAGACTCATCTCGCCCTGTTCCATCCGCTCGACCAGTTGCTCGAGCGCGTCGAGCGATTGCTCGAAATCGGCGACGGGCGAGGGTGCGACGGTAGTTTTACGTGCCATCCCGCCAGTGTCGCCGTGCGGGTCGGGAGGGTCAATGCGCGCAGCGTGATGGCTCATCATCCAGCACGCCTCCAATGGAGGGTGGTGCCTTCGTGGTGAAGCCATTCCTGCAGCTGCGCCGACAGCAGTGTGTCACCGGCGGCCGCTACGTCATCGCCACTCCACAACACGGGCAACTGCTCGCGTTCCCACGGGGGAATGTCGGCCGACTGCAGCAGGTTTTTCAGGGCGTGGTGATGCAGGCGACCTGGCAGATGGATGCGCTCGCCGCCGCATCGGCCCCGCACCAGCAGCGGGTGGGGGAAGCGTCGCGGCGGGTTCAATGCCAGCTGCCCGCCCCCGGGTAATTCAAGCGGTGATTCACCGGCCCAGCGGAGTTCGATGCCAGCCGGCCATGGCGCGGTTTGGCGTGATGCATGCAGTCGATTCCGCCATCGACGCAGCACGAAGCCGCCCCAGCGTAATACGGGGGTCGCATCGTGCCGCGAACCGAGCAACTCCTCATCGATCGTACGCAGTGTGACCCCACGCAGCGGCGGCAAGCCGCACTGCATGGCCCACAGACGAAGCAGGCGGGCCCGCCGGGCGGCGTGGAGATCACGCAGCTTCATGGTGTCCAGGTCGTGTGTGCCCTGGAACCTCAGGCTGTCGAGGACTGCCCGGTCCGTGTCGTGCAGAAGATCGGCCGATTGCGATACCAGGCGCGCCGATTCGGCGAATGCCTGCGACGCATGTGGCCATCGCTCGCGCAACAGTGGCATCACGCGATGGCGGAGGAAGTTGCGGTCCAGTCGCTCGTCGGCATTGCCCGGGTCTTCGAGCCACGACAGGCCATGAGCGATCGCGTAATCCTCCAGTTCGATACGCGGCCGGTCGAGCAGGGGGCGCCAGATCCACCCGGCGCCATCGGGCCGCCAGGAGCGCATGGAAGCCAGGCCATCGGTGCCGGATGCCCGCAGCGCCCGCAACAGGAAGGTTTCGGCCTGGTCATCGCGATGATGCGCAAGGGCGAGTACGTCACCCGGCAGTGCGCCGGAGGCGAACGCCCCGTAACGCGCACGCCGGGCGGCGGCTTCAAGGCCTTCGCCGCTGTCCCGTTCCACACTCACGCGGACGATGCTGATCGGCACGTCGAGCGCGGCGCAGGCGGCCGCGCACCGGGCGGCCCAGTCATCGGCATCCGCATGCAGGCCATGGTGCACGTGTACGGCGGAAAGCCCGCGGGATCTTGCGCGCCGGTCCGACGCCAGCACGTGCAGCAGGACGCACGAATCCAGGCCGCCGCTCAGCCCGACGCGAAGCCTGCCGGCGGGGTGCTCGTCGAGACGCGAAAACTCCAGACGCAATCCTGTATGCATCCGGACATGCTAAGTCAGGTTCCGCGGGCCGCAGGTTCAGGCGGCTTCGTACGCACCATAACCACGCAGGCGACGATAGCGCGCCTCTACCAGCGCGTCCGGGGAGTGGGCTTCCAGCGCGTCGAGCTCATTGACCAGCACCGCCTTCAGGCGCTTGGCCATCTGCAGCGGATTGCGGTGCGCGCCGCCGAAGGGTTCGCGAACCACCTTGTCGACCAGGCCCAGCCCGTGCAGGCGTCGGGCCGTGAGGCCGAGCTGTTCGGCGGCGTCCTTGGCCTTGTCGGCCGACTTCCACAGGATCGACGCGCAGCCCTCGGGCGAGATCACCGAATACGTGCTGTATTCGAGCATCACCGTGCGGTCGCCGACACCGATGGCCAGTGCGCCGCCCGAGCCACCTTCACCGATCACCGTGCAGACGATCGGAATGCGCAGCTCGGCCATCTCCATCAGGTTGCGGGCGATCGCTTCCGACTGGCCGCGTTCCTCCGCACCGACGCCGGGATAGGCGCCCGGCGTGTCGATGAAGGTGAGCAGCGGCAGGCCGAAGCGCTCGGCCATCTTCATCAGCCGCAGCGCCTTGCGATAACCCTCTGGGCGCGGCATGCCGAAGTTGCGGCGCACCTTGCTCTTGGTGTCGCGGCCCTTCTGGTGCCCGATGATCATCACGCTGCGGCCGTTGATACGGCCAAGGCCACCGACGATGGCCGCGTCGTCCGAATAGGCGCGATCGCCGGCGAGCTCGTGGAATTCGTCGCAGATGGCGGCGATGTAGTCGAGGGTGTAAGGCCGGGACGGATGGCGCGCCAGCTGCGAGACCTGCCACGCGCTCAGGTCGCGGAAGATCTGCGCGGTGCGCCTGCGGACCTTCTCCCGGAGCGTGCGGATTTCGGCATCGGCATTGACGGCGCTGCCGTCGCTCGCCTGCCGCAGTTCGGCGATCTTCGCTTCAAGATCGGCGATGGGCTGCTCGAAATCGAGGTAGTTCGGGTTCATGCGGTCGCTACGGCGTGAAAGGCGGGCAGTGTAGCCGCGCCGGGCCGGAAGACGCACGCGGCGGGCCGTAGCAGGCCATACGGTGGCGTACGACATGCGCGCAGCGGGAGGGGCCATGCATAGGCAACCCGATCCCATCGCATCGGCGTCTATCCGGGTGATGACCAGGGCTTCGCGAGCGCGAGCCTCACACCCAGCACGCCAGGCATCGCCCGTAGGGTGTCGAGCATCTCCGCATCCACGCGCACGGCGGACGTGCCGTCGAGATCGACCACGCCCGAGCTGCCGTCGACCATGAGATGCAGGCGCAGCGGCTGTCGGTGCGGCTGGATCTCCGCATTCCCGGCAGCCTCGCCCGGGTCGAGGCAGTGCTCGCCGCGCGCCGGCCCGGCAGTACGCCGCTGCGCCTG
>SCUY01000270.1 GCA_004322525.1 Lysobacter sp.
CCCTTGCGCGAGCGCGCGAGCGCTTCGTCGATGGTGCGGCCCATCACGAACTGGTGGCCCATGATGCGCATCGCCTGGCGCACGGCGAGGCGGATCACCGGTTCGCCGACGCGGCCGACGAGCCGCTTGAAGGCGCCATGCACGTCGCGGCGGGTGTCGTCGGCGAGATCGACGAGGTGGCCGGTGAGCATCAGCCCCCAGGTCGAGGCATTGACCAGCACGGAGGGCGACTGGCCGACGTGGCGGCGCCAGTCGGCCTCGCCGAGCTTGTCGCGGATCAGCCTGTCGGCGGTCCCGGCGTCGGGAATACGCAGCAGCGCCTCGGCGACGCACATCAGCAGCACGCCTTCCTCGCTGCCGAGGTCGTACTGGCGCATGAAGGCCTCGATGGCGCCCTGGTCCTTCGCGCGACGGCGAACGCGGGTGACCAGGTCGGCGGCGGTGGCCTGCACGGCGGCCGCCTCGGCGGCGGGCAGGCGGGCCTGGTCGAGCAGGGCACGGACGTGCGTGGCCTCGTCGCGCACCCAGCCAGTGGTGATGGCGGCGCGTGGGCTGGCCGGCGTTGGCGGGAGCTCGGGCGCGATCAACCCGTGCCCCGGGGCAGGCGCGGCAGAGGAAAAAGTGGACATCGGATCCCGGCGACTGCGATGGAAGGCCGGTAGTCTAGCCGCCGCCGACGGGGTGGTCTGTGCCTTCCGGGCGCTTGCGTGCAGCGTTCCACGTCACGCGCGCGGCTTGCCGGTGATCCCTCGCGCGGCTAACATTTACGGGTTTCCGCAAGGCGCCGGCGAGGCCGGGCGCGGGCCACGACGGCCCGGCGGCGGCTTCCCTCCCTCGTGTCGATCGCGCCTGGCGCGCGACGGGGCCGGCGGTCCGCGTAACGGTGCAATCCTATTCGCTCACGCATTTGCCGATCCTGGGGCTCGATCTGATGAAAGCCGGTCGTATCAATCACTGGGCAGCGGGCCTTGCCGCCGCCGCCCTGCCGGTCGTTGCCTTCGCACAGGCCGCGCCCGAGCCCTCGCGGCCGCATCGCTGGCAGCTCAACATGAACCGCGGCGCCACGCTGATCTCCGAGAACGCCTACGACGCGCACATGATCGCGCTGTGGATCTGCGTCGGCATCGGCATCCTCGTGTTCGGCGCGATGGCCTACGCGATGTTCAAGTTCCGGAAGTCGCGGGGTGCCGTGGCCGACGTCGATTTCACCCACAGCACCCGGCTCGAGATCGTCTGGACCGTGGTGCCGATCGTGCTGCTGGTCGCGATGGCGTTCCCCGCCACGCACAAGCTCATCCAGATGTATGACGTCCGCCAGTCCGAGATGACCATCAAGGTCACCGGTTTCCAGTGGCTGTGGAAGTACGACTATCTCGGCCAGGGCGTCTCGCTGACGAGCCGCCTGAAGCGCGAGAGCGACCACATCCGCCAGAGCGGCGTGGTGCCGACGATGCAGGACCACCCGGACTACCTGCTCGAGGTCGACAACGAGCTCGTGGTGCCGGTCGACACCAAGATCCGCTTCGTGGTCACCGCCGATGACGTGATCCATGCCTGGTGGGTGCCCGCCCTGGGCTGGAAGCAGGACGCGATCCCCGGGCTCGTCAACGAGGCCTGGGCGAGCGTGAAGACGCCGGGCGTCTACCGCGGCCAGTGCGCCGAACTGTGCGGCAAGGACCACGGCTTCATGCCGATCGTCGTGCGCGCCGTGCCGAAGGCCGAATTCCAGCAGTGGCTCGCAAGCCGCCAGCCCGCGCCGTCTGCGGCACCCGCGCCTGTCGCCGCCGACAACACCAATGCACCGGCCGCGAATGCGCAGGAAACCCCCGCCCCCGCCCCCGCCGGCGCCGCCCCGAACCCCGACGCCGCGACCGCTCCGGTCGCCGGCTGATCGCATCGAATACCCAGAGGTAGTCCATGGCCGTCACGCATCCCGCCGAGCATCATGCCGATGACCACGGCCACGAACAGGGCTTCATCGAGCGCTGGTTCTTCTCCACGAACCACAAGGACATCGGGACGCTCTACCTGATCTTCAGCTTCGTCATGTTCATCGTGGGCGCGGCGTTCTCGGTCGTCATCCGCGCCGAATTGATGAAGCCGGGCCTGCAGTTCGTCGACCCGATGTTCTTCAATTCGATGACGACGATGCACGCGCTCATCATGATTTTCGGCGGCGTGATGCCGGCCTTCGTCGGCCTCGGCAACTGGATGATCCCGCTGCAGATCGGCGCGCCCGACATGGCGCTGCCGCGCATGAACAACTGGTCCTTCTGGATCCTGCCGTTCGCCTTCAGCCTGCTGCTGGTGACGTTCTTCCTGCCGGGTGGTGCCCCCGCCGGCGGCTGGACGCTGTATCCGCCGCTGTCGCTGCAAGGCGGCAACAACGTGGCCTTCGCGATCTTCGCGATCCACCTGATGGGCATCAGCTCGATCATGGGCGCGATCAACATCATCGCCACGATCCTCAACATGCGTGCGCCGGGCGTCGACCTGCTGAAGATGCCGATCTTCGTCTGGTCGTGGCTGATCACCGCCTTCCTGCTGATCGCGGTGATGCCGGTACTCGCCGGCGCGGTGACGATGCTGCTCACCGACAAGTACTTCCACACCAGCTTCTTCAACGTTGCAGGTGGCGGCGACCCGGTGATGTTCCAGCACATCTTCTGGTTCTTCGGGCATCCGGAGGTCTACATCATGATCCTGCCGGCGTTCGGGATCGTGTCCGAAATCATCCCCACGTTCGCCCGCAAGCCGCTGTTCGGCTACCAGGCGATGGTGTACGCGGTCGCGGCGATCGCCTTCCTCTCGTTCATCGTGTGGGCGCACCACATGTTCACCGTCGGCATGCCGCTGGGTGGCGAGATCTACTTCATGTTCGCGACGATGCTGATCTCGATTCCGACCGGCGTGAAGGTGTTCAACTGGGTCACCACGATGTGGCGAGGCTCGCTCACCTTCGAAGCGCCGATGAAGTGGGCGCTGGCATTCGTCATCCTGTTCACGATCGGCGGTTTTTCCGGCCTGATGCTCGCGATCGTGCCGGCGGACTTCCAGTATCACGACACCTACTTCGTGGTTGCGCACTTCCACTACGTACTGGTGACCGGTGCGCTGTTCGGCATCATCGCCGCCGTCTATTACTGGTGGCCGAAATGGACCGGGCGCATGTACAGCCAGAAGCTCGCCAGCTTGCACTTCTGGTGGAGCGTGGTGTTCGTGAACCTGCTGTTCTTCCCGCAGCACTTCCTCGGACTGGCCGGCATGCCGCGCCGCATTCCCGACTACAACGTCGTGTTCGCGGACTGGAACCTGATCAGCTCGATCGGCGCGTTCGGCATGTTCGTCACGCCCTTCCTCATGGCGTTCATCCTGTGGCATTCGCTGAAGCACGGCGAGAAGGCGACCGCGCGCGTGTGGGAAGGCGCGAAGGGTCTGGAGTGGACCGTGCCGAGCCCGGCGCCGCACCACACCTTCACCGTGCCGCCGGTCGTGCGTGATGGCGACCTCGCGCATGGCGACATCAGCCATTGATCCTGTCGTGAGCCCTGTGCCGCCGCAGTTGCCTGAAGCCGACGCCCGCCAAGCGCGGGCACGTCGCATGGCGGCATGGCTGGGACTGGTGGCAGTGGCGGTGTTCGTCGGCTTCCTCGTACTCAACATCATCGCGCGATGAGCACGTCATCCACCCCGGCGAACCGGAATATCGCGGGCTGGCCGAAGCTGCTCGGCGTGTCGGTGCTCGCCTTCGCCTTCACCTTCAGCCTGGTGCCGCTGTATCGCATCGCCTGCGAAAAAGTGCTCGGCATCCGCCTGGCGCAGGGGCCGCAGAAGGCCGCCGCCGGCGGCGCGGTGACCGATCGCTGGGTGACGGTGCAGTTCGACGGCAACGTCAACTCGAAGCTGGCGTGGCAGTTCCATCCCAACCGGCTGGCCATGCGCGTGCAGCCGGGGCGCCAGTACGAGACCACCTACTTCGCCCGCAATACGTCCGACAGGGCGATCGTGGGCAGCGCGGCACCATCGATCGCGCCGTCGCGTGCATCGGCGTATTTCATCAAGACCGAATGCTTCTGCTTCACCGCCCAGACACTGGCCGCTGGCGAGACGCGGGAGATGCCCGTGCGTTTCATCGTCAACCCGGATCTGCCTGCCGACGTGGGCACGATCACTCTGTCCTATACGTTCTTCCGCAACGATGCGCTGACCGCGCGCCTGGGCAACGCCACCACGGCGACTGTCCCGCGCGCGGCACCGTGACCGCACCTCTTTCGCACAGCCCACCGGAACGCCGCCATGGCCCAAGCCCTTTCGCCTGATGCCACCCCGTATTACGTGCCACACAGCAGCCGCTGGCCGTTCCTCGGCTCCATTACGCTGTTCGTCACGATGCTGGGGTTTGCCAGCTGGCTCAACGAAGTCTCCTGGGGCCACCCGATGTTCCTCATCGGCGTCGCGCTCACCCTCGGCGTGCTGTTCGCCTGGTTCCGCGATGTCATCCGTGAGTCGATCGCCGGCCACTACAACCGCCAGGTGGATGTCTCCTTCCGCATGGGCATGGTGTGGTTCATCTTCTCCGAGGTGATGTTCTTCGCCGCTTTCTTCGGCGCGCTGTTCTACACACGCCAGCTCACGCTGCCGTGGCTTGCGGGCGAGGGTGATGGCGCGGCGACGCATGCGCTGCTCTGGGAAGGCTTCAGTGGTGGCTGGCCGAACAACGGGCCAGCAGCCGTGGGCGGCAATTTCCACACGATCCCGGCCTGGGGGCTTCCGCTGCTCAATACGCTGATCCTGCTCACCTCGGGCAGCACCGTGACCGCCGCGCACCACGCGCTCAAGGGCGGGCATCGCAAGTCCCTGCTTGTCTGGCTGGGCGCGACGGTGCTGCTCGGCGCGCTGTTCCTGTATTTCCAGGCCACCGAATACGCCGAGGCCTACAAGGAGCTGAACCTCACGCTCGGCTCGGGCATCTACGGGTCGACGTTCTTCATGCTGACCGGCTTCCATGGCCTGCACGTCACGCTGGGAACGATCATGCTGGCGATCATCTGGCTGCGTTGCGCGAAGGGCCATTTCGACCGCGACAACCACTTCGCCTTCGAGGCGGTGGCCTGGTACTGGCACTTCGTCGACGTGGTCTGGCTCGCCTTGTTCCTGTTCGTCTACGTGCTCTGAGGTCCTGATTCGCAAGGGTGAGCCCTGCGAACCGTGATCCCGTTCGAGCGACGGGCTTCCGTCGCCCGGCACTTTCCGCGAATCACCGGTTACGGCCTCACCGCGGGTTCGCACCCACGCCGTGGAAGTCGATCCAGCCCATCCAGGCGGCGAACATGACGCCGAGGATCAACACCACCGAGAGCACGATGCGGCGGGTGAGCGCATTCACCGTCCGCTTGCTGCCGCCTTTGTCGACCAGCATGTAGTAGAGGCCGGCGCCGAGGTTCCAGAGGATCAGGATCAGGAACGCGATGACGACGAGGGTCTTCAGCGAATCATTCACGCGGGTCTCCTGCCGGGAAATCGGCACGATCGTGGGAAAGGGATGCGCGGGATTATCGCGCCGCGCGGGAAGGCCGTGGTAAGCGGTCGGCGGCTCGTTGGCGGCTGGCTCTTCGCGCTTGCTTGCGCCGCCCTGTTCGCGGGGCTGGGTCAGTGGCAGCGCGGCCGGGCGGTCGAAAAAGAAAGGATGCTCGCCGATGCCGGCCGGGTGCTCGCCCTGCGGAATGCGGTTCCGCTCGCCGCGGCGGCCAATGGCCAGCAGGCGATGCGCTACGACTGGGCTGCGGGGCGTGGACACTTCCTGCCGCACAGCGGTCTGCTGCTCGACAACCAGCAGCATGCCGGCCGTGTCGGTGTGCGTGCGTACGCGGTATTCCAGCCCGACCACGGGATGCCGTTGCTGGTCGATCTGGGCTGGCGGCCGATCGGTGGTGATCGCAGGCTGCCTGCGGTCGACATTCCCGTCGGTGCGCGCGACGTGCGTGGGCTGCTCGCGCCGCCGCCGGCCCCGGGCCTGCGGATCGGCCCGGCGATGGCGAAATCCGGCGCGGCGTGGCTGCTGCTGCGCGTCGAACCCGGGGCGATCGCGCGTTCGCTCGGCCTGCGCATGCCGCTGGCTCCGCGCGTTCTCCGGCTCGACCCCGCGCTGCCGATCGGCTACCCGCGCGATCTCGTTCTGCTTGCCAATGCGGTGCCTCCCGAACGCCACCGTGGCTATGCGGTGCAATGGTTCGGCCTCGCACTGACCACACTGGTCACCGCAGTCGTCCTCACCTTCCGGAGTCGTCGATGAATTCCACCGCTCCTCCGCGCCGTCGCGGCCGGCTCATGCTGCTGGCGATCGTCGCGGTGTTTCTGCTGCCGATGCTGCTGGCCGGCATCCTCCGTTTCACCAATCACTACCCGGATGCGCGACGGCAGAAAGGCGAACTGCTGGATCCGCCGGGGGATCTGCGTGCGATCACCCCGAAGCTGCTCAACGGCATCGGTTATGCGTGGAACCCGGTCGATCGCCGCTGGCGCATCCTTGTCCCCGTGCCTGCCGACTGCAAGGACGAATGCCGCCGCGTCGCGCGCGATGTCGATACCGTCTGGCAACTCACCGGGCGCGAGGAGGAACGGGTCGACGTGCTCTGGTGGTGCATGGCGCCGGGATGCGACTGGCCGCCGGGCATTCACCGCCCCACGACGCTGAAGCGGCTCGCCCCCGATGCCGCCGCACGCGCAAAGCTGCCGAAAGTGGACGCCGCTGCGGGCATACCGGTATATGTCGTCGACCCGAATGGATTCGTCGTGCTGCGCTATGCCCCGGGCAGTGATCTGGCAGGCGTGCGCACCGACCTGTCCCGACTCCTGAAGCTCCGGTGAGTTCCATGGGCTCCGCCCCGCGCTCCGACGTTCCCCGGCCGATCTACCGGCATTTCCATCGCATCGCCTGGCTCGCGGTCGCGCTGGCGCTTGGCGTGATCGTGTTCGGCGCATTCGTGCGGCTGTCCAATGCCGGGCTCAGCTGCCCTGACTGGCCTACCTGCTACGGCCGCGCGGCATGGCCCACCCATGCCACCGACGCGGCGGACCACGTCGCCACCGCGATCCGCGCGGTCGAACCGGCCAAGGCATGGCGCGAGCAGCTGCATCGTCACCTCGCAGCGGCGCTTGGCGGGCTGGTGCTCGTGCTGGCGCTGATCGCCGCGCGCCGACGGCGCCTGGGCATCGCACAGGTGCTCGTCGCCGCGGTGCTGGTGGCTGCCTCGATACCGCTCTACATGAAAGCGCAGTACGTACCGGCGGGTGCGCTCGCGCTCACCGGCGAGCTGATACTGCTCGCCGCCGCGGCACGCTGGGACAACAGCGATCTCGCCCGCGCCGCTGCACTCACGCTGATGGTGATCGTGTTCCAGGCGCTGCTGGGAATGTGGACCGTCACCTGGCTGCTGAAGCCGATCGTCGTGATGGGCCACCTGCTGGGTGGCCTCACGACGCTTTCGTTGCTGCTGTGGATGGCATGGCGCGCGACCGACCTGCCGATCCGCCTGGCCGACGCCACCGTGCTGCGCCGCTGGGTGATCGCAGGCATCGTCATCGTCGGCGTGCAGATCGCGCTCGGTGGCTGGACCAGCGCCAACTACGCCGCGCTCGCCTGCGCGAACGATTTCCCCAGGTGTGTTGGTCAGTGGTGGCCGCCGACCGATTTCCGCGAGGCCTTCGTGCTGTGGCGCGGTGTCGGCGTGGACTATGAAGGCGGTGTGCTGGACGGGGCCTCACGCATCGCGATCCAGATGACGCATCGGCTGATGGCCGCGGTCGTGCTGGTCTACCTGTCGTGGCTCAGCCTGCGGCTTATGCGCACGCCCGGCATGCGCGGCTGGGCCACCCTGCTGGGCCTGCTGCTGCTCGTGCAGATCGGGCTGGGCATCGCGAATGTGATGAAGGGCCTGCCCTTGCATGTGGCCGTGGCCCACAACGCGGGTGCAGCGCTACTTCTGGCCGTGCTGGTCACCCTGCTCGCGCGACTGCGCGCGCCGCGCGTGTGAACCGGCCCCGATGAGTGCGACCTTCCGCCAGTACTGGGCCCTGACCAAGCCGCGTGTCGTCGCGCTGATCGTGTTCACCGCACTGGTCGGCATGTTCCTCGCGGTGCCGGGCCTGCCGCCGCTGAAGCAGTCGGTGATCGGCTTCCTCGGCATCTGGCTGGCCGCGTCCAGCGCGGCGGCGATCAACCAGCTGCTCGATTCGCGCATCGACGCCAAGATGGCGCGCACCTCGTGGCGGCCGATCGTGATGGGGCAGATCAGCCCGGCGCGCGCGCTCGCCTTCGCGTTGCTGCTGGGCACTGCGTCGATGCTGTTGCTGGTGCTGTTCGTCAACACCGTCACCGCGGCGCTGACCTTCGCCTCACTGATCGGCTACGCGGTGGTCTACACCGTGTTCCTCAAGCGCGCGACACCGCAGAACATCGTCATTGGCGGGATCGCCGGCGCCGCACCGCCACTGCTGGGCTGGTCCGCGGTGACAGGCATGCAGGGCGAATGGGACTGGGCCCACGCGCTGCTGCTGGTGCTGATCATCTTCGTGTGGACGCCACCGCATTTCTGGGCGCTGGCGATCTTCCGCCGCGACGACTATGCCCGCGCGCTGGTGCCGATGCTGCCGGTGACCCACGGCGTCGCCTACACGCGCTGGCAGATTCTCATCTACACCGTGCTGCTGGTGGCGGTTACCGTGCTGCCCTGGGCGGCGGGCATGAGCGGCCTTTTCTACCTCGGCGGCGCGCTGGTGCTGGGCCTGGGCTTCCTGATACACGCCTGGAAGCTGATGGATCCGCCGGACGAGTTGTACGCGATGAAGGTCTTCAACTATTCGATCGTCTACCTGATGGCGCTGTTCGCCTTCCTGCTGCTGGATCACTGGTTGATGCCATGGCTCGCCGCACCGTCGGGCCTCGCACTGCAACCGGTCGCCTAGACGCGTTTCGCGACATTCCGCAACGTGGCGCATCGTTCGGCTGCCTATACTCCCGGCTCCCTTACCGACGCAGATCCCCATGCGCGCAGCGTTCCGCGGTTACCGCCTCCTTAAGCCAAACCCTGGCGCCGTCGCCCTGCTCGCGCTGCTGTGCGTGCACGGCGTCGCCGCGGCGCAGGCGATCAAGGTCGTCACCGCGGACCGCCTGCTCGATGTCCGCACCGGGCGGCTGGTCGAACGGCCGCAGGTGGTGGTGCAGGGCGATCGCATCGTCTCCGTCGGGTATGTGGGCGATGCGGTGCCGGCCGGTGCGGTGCGCGTCGATCTGCAGGGCATGACGCTGCTGCCGGGCCTGATCGACATGCACGTGCACCTGGACAGCGACCCGAGCTACGGCGGATACACGGGGCTGCAGTTCAGCGACCGCTTCTGGTCGGTGCTGATGGTGCCCAATGCACAGAAGACGCTGATGGCCGGGTTCACCACCGTGCGCAACGTCGGCAGCGATGCCTGGAACGACGTCGGCCTGCGGCAGGCGATCGATGCCGGCAAGCTCGTCGGACCACGCGTGGTGACGGCCGGCTATTCGTTCGGCGCGACCGGTGGACATTGCGATTCGACGTATTTCCCGCCGTCGATGGACGAGAAGAGCCCGTTCAACGCGGACGGCCCGGACGAAGCGCGCCGCGCGGTGCGCACGCTGCGCAAGTACGGCGCACAGGTGATCAAGATCTGCGCGACCGGCGGCGTGTTCTCGCGCAATACCGAGCCGGGTCAGCAGCAGCTGAGCTTCGACGAGATGAAAGCCATCGCCGACGACGCGCACATGATGGGGCTGAAGGTGGCCGCGCATGCGCATGGCGCGGCCGGCATCAAGGAGGCGATCCGCGCCGGTATCGACACCATCGAGCATGCGAGCCTGATCGACGACGAAGGCATCGCGCTGGCGAAGAAGCACGGCACCTGGCTGTCGATGGATATCTACAACACCGATTACACGCAGGCCGAAGGCGCGAAGAACGGCGTGCTCGAGGACAACCTGCGCAAGGATCGCGAGATCGCCGAGGTGCAGCGCCAGGGCTTCAGGCGCGCGCATGCCGCAGGGGCGAAGATGATCTACGGCACTGACGCGGGCGTGTATCCGCATGGCGACAACGGAAAGCAGTTCGCGGTGATGGTGCGCTACGGCATGACGCCCACCGAGGCGATCCGCGCGGCGACGGTCGATGCCGCGCAGGCGCTCGGGCGCGAGGATGTGGGAGCCATCGAGGCCGGGCGCTATGCCGATCTCGTTGCCGTGCCCGGTGATCCGACGCGCGATGTGCGCCTGCTCGAGTCCGTTCCGTTCGTGATGAAGGGCGGCGACGTGGTGAAGAACACGCGCTGAGGTCGTAGCGCGGAGCCGGCTGGCCGCACGCCGCGTGGGGGATGCCGGCAGGAAGGTGCTCTGCGATGCCAGCGGTCATCGCAGGCAGGTATGGTGCTGCCATGTGGCTCGACCTGCTGCTGTCGCGTGATCCCCCGACCCGGGTGCGCCTGCTCCGGCAGTTGATGGGCCTGGGCAGCTATCTGATGTTCCTGGCGCCGCTGCTGCTGGCCATCGATTCAGGCTGGACGCAGTTCGGCTATCGCTGGCTGCTTGGCTTCACGGTGGTCGCGCTGGCCGTCAACGCCGCCTTCTTCATTGCGATCCGAAGCGGCTGCACGCGCCGTTTCGCTGACCCGAGCCTGCTCGTCTGGCAGATTCTTGCCGCGCTGGCGCTGGCGTTGGTCATGATCCATTACACCGGCGAGGCGCGCAGCATCCTGTTGATGCTGTTCGTCGCCATGTTCTTCTTCGGGTTGTTCAGCCTGACCACGCGCGAGTTTCTTGGCCTGGCCGTCGCCGCGATCGGTGGCTACGCCGCCCTGATGCTGTTCGAGTTCCGCGGACGCGAGCTCACCGGCGACCGGTTCCGCATGGAACTGCTGCGGCTCGTCGCCCTCGGCATGATCACCGTGTGGCTGTCTTTCATCGGCGGCTACTTCGCGAACCTCCGGCGCACGCTGGCCGAGCGCAAGGATGCTCTGGCGCAGGCGCTCGCGCAGGTGCGGGAACTCTCGGAGCGGGACGAGCTCACCGGCGCGCACAATCGGCGCCACCTGTTGCGCACGCTCGATCGTGAAAGCGCGCGCGCCGGACGTTTCAATGCGCCCTTCAGCGTGGCGATCATCGGCCTCGACCATTTCAAGCGCTTCAACGACCAGCATGGTCACCAGGTGGGCGACGAGATCCTGCGCGGTTTCAGCGACCTCGTGCGCGGCACGGCGCGCGAACTCGATGTCCTGGCGCGGCAGGATGTCGACGACACGTTCGGCCGTTACGGCGGCGAGGAGTTCCTGCTGGTGATGCCGCATACCGCGGGCACCGGCGCGACCCTGTGCCTCGACCGGATCCGCGCGGCCGTCGAAACGCATGCCTTCGCGACCCATGCCGGGCCGCTGCACGCGACGTTCTCCGCTGGTGTGGCCGAGTACCGCCCGGGCGCGCCGGCAGCCGTCCTGCTCGCGCGCGCCGATGCGGCGCTCTACGGGGCCAAGACCGCCGGGCGCAACCGGGTGATGCTGGCCGATGACACCCGGCTGCCCGGCGCCGGGTAATCAGGCAGGCCTGTCCATCGGGGCCTTCGAGGAGCAGGCCGGCGGCATGTGCCTTGCAAGGTTGGGCACACCGGGCTGAAACGCCCGCTCCACTGATCGGTGACGGATCCTTCCGATGCGCTGGCTGATCTCCCTCGCTGCCCTGTTGCTGACTCTGGCCGCCCATGCGGGCGAGCCCGGTGGCCACTACGCGTTCCGCAGCCACGGCGCGGACCGTGGCCTGCGGACGCAGGCGGTGACCGTCATGGCGCAGGACCGGGCCGGCTTCATCGTCGTCGGCACGGAGGACGGCCTCTACCGGTTTGATGGACAGAGTTTCCAGGCGCTCGATACGGCGGGCGGGCTGGCCAGTGCGAGCATCACGGCATTGCTAGCGGTAGCGGACGGTTCGCTGTGGGTGGGCACCAAGAAGGGGCTGGTGGCGTGGCGGGGCGACGCACCGGTTCGTGGACGCGCTCCGCTGCTGGTGGACCAGGAGATCGTCGGCCTCGCCCGCGCCACCGACGGCACGTTGCTGGTGTGGACCCCGACCGCCACGTTCCTCGGGCGGCCACCGGCCCTGCGCGCTGTCGAGGGCCTGCCGGGTGGCGCGGGTTCGGGATGGATCGCCGCCGACGGCCGTGAGCTGGTGATCGGCCGTCGCGGCACGCTCTATCGACGTGACCGGCGGGGCCGATGGGAAAAGCGCCTGCTGCCGCGCACCCACCATCGGCCGGTGCC
>SCUY01000271.1 GCA_004322525.1 Lysobacter sp.
CCGCGCCTTCTCCCGTTCGGGGATCTGCCCAGACGGCGCAGACCGGGGCCGCTTCGACGATCACCGGCGGTGGGACGCTCGCGCCCATACTTCCTTCAGCGGCTACGGCTCCATACACCTCCTCGACCCCAGCACTGCCACGTGCGGTGAAGTCGATGCGGGATCCCGTGACCGGCAAGCCGCTGCGCGCGCTGGTCATCGCGATCGATGCCGGCCACGGCGGGCAGGATCCGGGCGCGCACGGCCCGGGCGGCCGGCGCGAGAAGGACATCACGCTCGCCATCGCGCGCGAACTCGCGCGGCAGGTGAACGCGACACCCGGCTACCGGGCCTACTTGACCCGTGATTCCGATTTCTTCATCCCGCTCAACCAGCGTGCCCGCCTGGCACGTCAGGCGAAAGCCGACATGTTCGTCTCGATCCACGCCGATGCGGCGGAGAACCCGGCGGCGCGCGGCTCGTCGGTGTTCGTGCTGTCGCTCAAAGGAGCCTCCTCGCAACGCGCGCGCTGGCTGGCCGACACCGAGAACGCGGCCGATCTCATCGGGGGGGTCAAGGTCGCCCCCGGCAATACGCTCGCCTCGGTACTGCTCGATCTCACCCAGAGCGGAAACATGCGCGCCTCCGAGCATGCGGCTGGCGAGGTGTTGTCGGGCCTGGCGCAGCTCGGGCCGAACCACAAGGACACGGTGGAGCGCGCGAATTTCGCCGTGTTACGCACGTCGGACACGCCAGCGATGCTGGTCGAGACCGCCTTCATTTCCAATCCCGAAGAAGAGCAGCGGCTGAGCAATCCGGCATCGCAGCAGGCGATCGCGCGCGCGGTGCTGGGTGGCGTGAACAGTTATTTCAGCCGCCAGCCCCCGCCGGGCACGCTGCTCGCCGCACAGCTCGAAGCGCGCACACAGGCCGTGGCCAGCGTGGCCACCGGTGGTACGGGCGGCAGCCCCTGAATCGGTAAGGCGTTACGCGTCTATCATCGGCAGCCATGAGCGCGCTGGCGCGCGATGAAGCCTGCCGTGCGGATCCGACAACTCCCCGACGTCCTCGTCAATCAGATTGCTGCCGGAGAGGTGGTCGAACGGCCGGCCTCCGTGGTCAAGGAACTGGTCGAGAACGCGCTCGATGCCGGCGCTGGCCGGATTGATATCGACCTGGAGGAGGGCGGCATCCGCCTCATCCGCATCCGCGATGACGGCCTGGGGATCGCTGCCGAAGACGTGGCGCTCGCGGTGCAGCGGCATGCCACCAGCAAGATCGCGACGCTCGATGACCTTGAAGGCGTGCTGACACTGGGATTCCGCGGTGAGGCATTGCCATCGATCGCTTCGGTAAGCCGCTTTTCGCTGGTTTCAAGGCCGCGCGATGCGGCGCATGGGGTCGCGATCGAGGTGGATGGAGGCCGCGTGGGCGAGCCGGCGCCACGGCCGCACGCCGTTGGCACCACCGTCGAGATCCGCGACCTCTTCTATAACGTGCCGGCGAGACGGAAATTTCTGAAGGCCGAGCGCACCGAACTCTCCCATATCGAGGACTGGCTGCGGCAGCTCGCCCTCGCACGGCCCGACGTCGAACTGCGCGTCTCGCACAATGGCAAGCCGTCGCGCCGCTGGAAGGGCGAGCGTGACCTGCTTTCAGGCGAGCGACTGCACGAAGC
>SCUY01000272.1 GCA_004322525.1 Lysobacter sp.
CTACGCCGGCAGTGAATTCAACCGTGTCGACCAGCTCGTTATCGCAGGGGGCGGCGCCGCGATCACCGGCATCGACCGGATGCTCGAGGACCAGCTCGGCGTGCCGACGCTGGTCGCCAACCCGCTCGCGAACATGACACTCGGCCCGCGTGTACAGCCGCACGCGCTCGCGCAGGATGCGCCGTCCCTGATGATCGCCTGCGGGCTCGCGCTGAGGAGCTTCGACTGATGGCACGGATCAACCTCCTGCCGTGGCGCGCCGAGCGCCGCAAGCAGCGCCAGAAGGAGTTCACGATCATGCTGGGCGCGTCCGCCGTAGGCGCGCTCCTGCTGGCCATGGCGATCAACATGTTTTATGGCGCCCAGGTCGACGGCCAGAACGAACGCAACACGTTCCTGCAGAGTGAGATCGACCTTGTCCAGAAGCAGATCACCGAGATCGAGGAGCTGAACAAGACGAAGTCGCGCCTGCTGGCACGCAAGGAAGTGATCGAGAAGCTGCAGGCCAGCCGCTCGCAGATGGTGCATCTGTTCGATTCGCTGGTGCGGACGATCCCGGACGGCGTTGTGCTGACCTCGATCAAGCAGGACGACCAGGCGCTCACGCTGGAAGGGCGCTCGCAGTCGAACGCGCGCGTCAGCACCTATATGCGCAACCTGGAGGGTTCGGGCTGGATGACCAATCCGGAGCTGTCGATTATCGAGGCGAAGGGTGACGACAAAGGCCTGCCCTACCAGTTCAGCCTCAAGGTCACCCTCGCCAATCCCAATGCCCCGCGCGACACCAATGGCGATGGCGTTCCCGATGCGGTGCCGCTGCCCGCGTCGCCGCCGGTTGACGGTGCTGCTCCGGTTGCGCCGCCTGCCGCCCCTGCCGCCACGCAAGGAGCCGCGTCGTGAGCCGGAAACTCGACATGAAGAATCTCGACTTCAACAACATCGGCTCATGGCCGGTGCAGGCCAAGGCGATGTTCTGCGGCGTCCTCGCGCTGCTGATCCTCCTGCTGTTCTGGTTCCTGTTCATCAGTGACAAGCGCAGCGAGTTGGAGGCTTTGGAGTCGAAGGAGGCCACGCTGCGCACGACGTTCGTGGAAAAGCAGGGCCAGGCGGCAAACCTGGGTGCGCTGAAGCAGCAACTCGTGCAGATGGAGCAACAGCTCCAGCAGATGCTCCGCCAGCTGCCCAGCAAGAACGAAATGCCCGACCTGATCGTCGACATCTCGCAGACGGCGCTCGCAACCGGCATCAGCAACGAGTTGTTCCAGCCGGGCGACGAGCAGCCGAAGGATTTTTACGCCGAGAAGCCGATCGCGTTGCGCATGGTGGGTACCTACCACCAGTTCGGCGCCTTCGTCAGTGGTGTCGCTTCATTGCCGCGCGTGGTCATCATGACCATGCACGACATCTCGCTGAAGCCCAAGGGCGCGGCGCCGGGATCGCCAGCCGGAATATCCGCGACGTCCGGCCAACTCGAGCTGTCGGGTACGGTCAAGACCTACCGCTATCTCGACGAAGAAGAAGTCTCGAAGCAGAACCAGGCCGGCATGGCGGGAGCCACGCCGACGCCGACGCCGACGCCAGCTGCACCCACTGGCAAGGGAGGCTGACATGCGCATGATCCCTTCAGGCGGACGCATCGTGGTGGCAGTTGTTCTGATGATGCTCGCGGCGGCCTGCACGCGGAGCGTCACGCGTGGCAGCGGCGGCGAGGCATCGAATCTGGAAAGCTGGGTCAAAGAGATGCGCGCCCGACCGGCGCCACCGCTCGATCCGCTTCCCGTGATGCAGCAGTTCGAGACGTTCGAGTACGCCGCGCAGAGCCTGCGCGACCCCTTCAGCCGCGCGTTCACCGACGACGGTAGTGGAAACGGCCCAAGGCCGGATTCGGCGCGCCGCAAGCAGGCGCTCGAGGCGTTTCCGCTCGACAGCCTCGACATGGTCGGCTCGCTCGGCAAGGGTGCCGGCTTGATCGGCCTGGTGATGGCGCCTGACAAAGTGACCTACCGCGTGCGGCCGGGGGACTACATGGGGCAGTCCGACGGACGCGTGACCGCGATCCACGAGGATCGCATCGAAATCGTCGAACTGGTGCCGGACGGCGCAGGTGGCTGGCTGGAACGCCCGGCAACCGTGGCACTCGACAACCAATAAGTTGAGGGGATGAGCATCATGACTGCAATCAACGCCCAGTCCGGACGGACGGCACGCCCCTCGAAGACCGGTGTCCGCTTTGCGGGCCTGGCGATCGGCCTGTTTTCCGCACTGTCGGGTGTCCAGGCGGCGCCTCCGACCGCTTCCGTGCCGATAGCGCCGGCGCTGAGCGTCGATCCGGGCAAGCAGGTGCCGGGCGCGGTGGCGGTCGATGCGATCGACTTCAAGCGGGGTGAGAACGGCTCGGGCCGGCTCATCGTCCGTTTCAGCGGCGACGGCGCCACCCCGGACCTGCGCAAGCAGGGGTCGACGGTGGTGGTGGACGTGGGCAATGCGCGATTGCCCGCCAGCCTCGGCCGGCCGCTGGACGTTTCCGACTTCGCCACGCCGGTGCAGCGCGTGAGCCCGCGCATGTCGGGTGCCGGCACGCAGCTCGTGCTCGACACGAGCGGCGCCTTCGATTCGATGGCCTACCAGACGGGTCGGGAATACATCGTCGAAATCTCGCCCAAGGCGGCGGTCGCCGGGCGTGCGATGGGCACTGCAGGCGCCGTGCGTGCGGCTGCCGGGCAGGTCATCGCCGCTGGCGCCAACTCGCGCTACGCGGGCAAGCCGGTGACCTTCAACTTCCAGGACGTGCCGGTTCGCACGGTCCTCCAGCTGATCGCCGAGGAGTCGGGTCTCAATATCGTCGCGGCCGACACGGTGCAGGGCAACGTCACGCTGCGGCTGGTGAATGTGCCGTGGGATCAGGCGCTCGACATCGTGCTGCAGGCGAAGGGGCTGGACAAGCGCCGCAACGGCAATGTCGTGTGGGTCGCGCCGCAGTCGGAAATCGCGAAGTACGAGCAGGACAGGGAAGATGCCCGGATCGCGCTGGACAACCGCGTCGACCTGGTCACCGAATATGTCCAGATCAACTATCACAATGCCGCGGCGATCTACAAAGCACTGACCGAGGCCAAGGGCATCGGTGGCGGAGCGGGCGGTGGCTCGGGTGGGGGCGCCGGTGCAGGCAGCGCGACCACGGGCGACACCGGGTTCCTGTCTCCCCGTGGGCGCCTCGTCGCGGATGAGCGCACCAACACGCTGATGATCAGCGACATCCCGAAGAAAGTCGCGCAGATGAAGGAACTCATCCGCGTGATCGACCGCCCGGTCGACCAGGTTGTGATCGAGGCGCGGGTCGTGATCGCCAACGAGAGCTTCTCGCGCGAGTTGGGCGCACGCTTCGGTGTTTCCGGCACGTCAAACAATGGCCGCGTCGGTTTCAACGGGAACATCGCGGCGAACACCGCCACGCAGAATTCGATAGCGAACGCGAACAATGCCAACAGCGGCAATCCACCACCTAATCCGCTGGCAATGAGGACCATCACCAAGGGACTGATGAGCAACCTGGGCGTCGCGAATCCGGCGGGTTCGGTCGCGCTGTCGATCCTCAACGCGGGCTATGCACTGGATATGGAGCTGTCCGCACTGCAGACGGAAGGCCGGGGTGAGGTCATTTCCAACCCGCGCGTCGTCACCAGCAACCAGCGCGAGGCGGTGATCACGCAGGGTCAGGAAGTCGGCTACGTGACGATCACGCCGGCGCAGGCGGGCGGTGTGCCGATTCCGAACGTGCAGTTCAAGGATGTCGTTCTGCAGATGCGCGTCACCCCGACGATCACCAATGATGGCCGCGTATTCCTCAACATGGCGGTCAAGAAGGACGAGGTGCAGGGCTATGTGCGCAGCGGCATCGGTGATGTGCCGTTGATCAGCAAGCGCGAAGTCAATACCGCGGTGCTGGTCGAGGACGGGCAGACCGTCGTCATCGGTGGCGTGTATGAGTTCCGTGACCGTAGCGATCTCAGCAAGGTGCCGTTCCTCGCCGAGATCCCCTTCCTGGGCAACCTTTTCAAGAAGAGGGGTCGGGCCAAGGAGAAGGCCGAGCTGCTGATCTTCGTGACGCCGAAGGTGCTGCACGTCGCGCAGCGCTGAGCGGTCATCCACGAGGCGATCGGACGGGGCCTTCGGGCCCCGTTTCCGTTCCGGGGCCGGAAGCCGCCCGGGAGCCCGCCTGCCGTGAAGGAGGCGTAGGAACTTGGACGCCGCCGGAAGGTCAGAATGCGGCAACACTCCTAACGAGAACAGCATGGACAACGCCCCCGACGCCAGTCGGCTGCATCGCACGTTCACGCAACTGCGCGACGCCCTGGCGCGCGAGATCGTGGGGCAGGCGACACTGGTGGAACGCCTGCTGGTCGCACTGCTGGCCGATGGCCACCTTCTGGTGGAAGGCGCGCCCGGGCTGGCCAAGACGAGTGCCATCCGTGCACTGGCAGCCCGGCTGCATGCCGACTTCGCGCGCGTGCAGTTCACGCCGGACCTGCTGCCCGCCGACCTCACCGGGACCGAAGTCTGGCGTCCGCAGGACGGACGTTTCGATTTCCAGCCCGGGCCGATCTTCCATCACCTGCTGCTCGCCGACGAGATCAACCGCGCGCCGGCGAAGGTGCAGTCCGCACTGCTCGAAGCGATGGGCGAACGCCAGGTCACCGTCGGGCGCGCCACCTATCCGCTGCCGGCGCTGTTCCTGGTCATGGCGACGCAGAACCCGATCGAGCAGGAGGGCACCTTCCCCTTGCCCGAAGCGCAACTCGATCGCTTCCTGATGCACGTGCGCATCGGCTATCCCGAAGCGGCGACGGAAACCGAGATCCTGCGGCTCGCACGGGAACGCGCCCGGCGGGGGCTCGAGGCGGCCGCAGGCGCGCCAGCGGAGGAGAGCGGCGAGGCGCGCATCTCGATCGAGGATGTCTTCGCTGCACGCCGCGAGGTACTCGACGTGCATGTCGCGCCGGCCGTAGAGCGCTACCTGGTCGAACTGGTGCTCGCTTCGCGCACCGCCGCCCGCTATGACACCGCGTTGGCCCGGCGGATCGCCTGGGGTGCCAGCCCGCGTGGATCGATAGCCCTCGAGCGCTGCGCGCGGGCCCATGCCTGGCTTGATGGACGTGATTTCGTCACGCCCGACGACGTGCGCAGCATCGCACCTGACGTGTTGCGGCATCGCGTGCTGCCGAGCTTCGAGGCGATGGCTGAAGGCTGGGATGGCGCGCGGCTGGTGGGCGAGTTGCTCGCAAAAGTTCCGCTGCCCTGAGCGGCGGACGGGATCGCCCGATGCGCAGGCACCAGCGGGAACCGGATGGGCTGAGCGGTGATGGCGTGATTCCCACGCTGGCCGAGCTTGTCGCCTTGCGGGCGATCGCGATCGCGCCGGGACGCGCGCGACGGGTTCGCGCCTCCACGGCCGGGTTCGCGCCATCCGCGCTGCGCGGACGCGGGATGGAATACGCCGAATCCCGCGAGTACACGCGTGGCGATGACGCGCGCCACATGGACTGGCGGCTTACCGCGCGCACCGGACGCCCGCATACCAAGGTGTTCCAGGCCGAGCGTGAAAGGATGACGCTGATCGTCGCCGACACCGCGCCGTCGATGTACTTCGGCTCACGCGTGCGCTTCAAGTCGGTGCAGGCGGCGCGGGCGGGGGCACTTGTCGCCTGGAGCGGCGCTGCGGAAGGTGACCGCATCGCGGCGCTGCGCGGGAGCGCGCGGGAGGCGCCGGTGCCGCCGGGCGCCGGCACGCGCGGAGCGCTGCATGCGATCGAGGCGCTCTCGCGCTGGTACGCCACTCGCCCGGCCGAGGACCTTGGCCTGGCGCATGCTCTCGAGCGGGCACAGCGCCTGCTGCGCCCCGGTGCACGGCTGGTGGTACTCGCCGATGCGTCGAGCCTTCCCGGCATTCCGCCCCATCGCTGGACCGCGCTGGCGCGCCATCACGACGTCGTCGTCGTGATCGTCTTCGACCCCTTCGAAACCGATCCGCCACGCCTTGCACTTCCCGTATCGGTGGACGGGCGTCCTGTCGCCTTCCCGCTCGAGGTGGACGCGGTGCGGCGGCGCTGGCTGGCGGCGTTTGCCCAGCCGCTGCACGAGGCCCTCGCGGAGTTGCCGGGCCGTGGCGTGCGGGCGATGGCATTGTCCACGGCTGATCCGTCAGAGGCCTGCCTGGCATTGCTGGCCGGCGCCGTCGCGCGGGTGGCCTGATGGCGCTTCTGTTGCGCGACGTGCAGTTGCCTCCACCGCCTTCGTGGTGGCCGCTGGCGCCGGGCTGGTGGTTGCTCACGGCGGGCGCGGTGCTGGCCTTGTCCGTTGCGATATGGCTGCGTCGCCGTGCCATTCGCCGGCGTCGCGAAGTGGTGGCGTTGTTCGATGCCGCCCTGGCGCAACAGGCAACCCCCCCGGCGCGCATCGCCATCGCATCGGAAATGCTGCGCCGTGCCGCGCGCGCGACGCGGCCCGATGCGGATCGACTCGAAGGTGAGGCGTGGCTGCGTTTCCTCGATGCCCGCGGGCATGGTTTCAGCAACGGGCCCGGTCGGCCGCTGCTCGATGGCGCCTTCCGTCGCACTGTCGACCCGGCCGAAGCCGATGCCGTGGTAGCCGCCGCCCGCGCCCGTTTCATCGAATTGATGGGACGGACGCGATGAGCCTGGGCAGCATGCCCGAGCTGTACGCGATGCTGCAGTGGCCGGCATGGCTGCTGGCCATCCCACTGCCGTGGCTGCTGCGTGCGCTGCTGCCTGTACGACGCGCCGCAGGCCCGGCCTTGCGCCTGCCGCTGGGTGAGCGCCTGCGTGATGTCGTGCCTGCGGCATCGGTTGGCGGAGCCCGTGGCATCGGCCTGCTGGCGACGCTTGCCTGGGCGCTGCTGTGCGTCGCGGCGGCGCGTCCGCAGGAATTGGGCCCCCCGGTGCAGCCACCGTCGAAAGGCCGCGACCTGATGCTCGCGCTCGATCTCTCCGGCAGCATGAGCGAACCCGACATGGAGCTCGGTGGCAACGTGGTGACCCGCGTGGAAGCTGCCCGCGCTGTGCTCGCCGACTTCATCGACCGCCGCGCGGGCGACCGGCTCAGCCTGCTCGTCTTCGGGCGCCAGGCGCACGTGCTGACGCCTTTCACGCTCGACCGTGCGAGCGTGCGCGACCAGCTCGCCGACAGCGAGGTCGGACTCGCTGGCCAGGAGACGGCGATCGGCGACGCCATCGGGCTCGCAGTGCGACGCCTGCGCGCCCAGCCTGCAGGTCAGCGCGTACTCGTGCTGCTAACCGATGGCGTCAATACCGCCGGCGCGCTCGATCCGGAGAAGGCCGCGCGCATCGCCGCCGATGAAGGCGTGCGGATCCATGCGGTCGCCTTCGGTGGCAGCGGGTCCATGTCGCTGTTCGGCTTCCGGCTGCCGATGCCCGGGGCGGGTGACGAGATCGACGAGAGCGTGCTGCGTCGTGTCGCGCAGACAACGGGCGGGCGCTTTTTCCGGGCGCGCGACACCGGCGAACTGGCGGGTATCTATGCGGAGATCGACCGGCTTGAACCGGTCGCCCGGCCCGGCAAGGCGATGCGGCCGCGCATCGAACGCTATCCATGGCCCCTGGGCATCGCGTTCGCGCTCGGCCTGCTGGCACTCGCGATGCGTGCGTGGAGGCGGACATGATCGACATCGGCGTGCTGCACTTCCTGCGCCCGGCGTGGCTGTGGGCGCTGCTCGCGGTACCGGTGATCCTGCTGCTCGTCGCCCGGCATGCCGGGCGACCGGGCGACTGGCGGCGCACGATCGACTCCCACCTGTTGCCCCACCTGCTCGATGGCGGCCACGCGCGACGCGGCACCGCGGCACCCCTGCTCGCTGTCTCCTTTGCGCTGGCCGTGCTCGCACTCGCGGGCCCCGCCTGGCGTCAGGTCGAGCAGCCGATGTGGCAGTCGCGCCAGCCCGTGGTGGTCGCGGTCGATATGTCGAGTGCATCGCTCGCCACCGACCTCGCCCCGAGCCGTATCGCACGGCTGCGTTCGCGGCTGAGCCTGCTGTTCGCACGGCAGCGGGGCGTGCCGATGGCGCTGGTGGCGTTCGCCGGCGATGCCTTCACCGTCGCGCCGCTCACCGACGACCTCGCCAACATCGCCCTGTTCGTCGACGACCTGCAACCCGATGTCATGCCCGTCGATGGACAGGCGGCGGATCTGGCGATCGCGTGGTCCCGGCGCCTGCTCGAGCGGGCCGGCATGGGTGGCGGGCGCATCGTGCTCATCACCGACCATGCCGACGCGGCCGCGCAGCACGCGGCGGCCAGCGCCGCCTCGGCGGGTTTCGGCGTCTCGGCGCTCGGGCTGGGCACGCCGGCCGGCGCGGACGTCCGCACGACCGGCGGCAGGCTCACCCGCGTGGGTCTCGACGAAGGCTCGTTGCGCGCCCTTGCCGCTGCCGGTGGCGGCCGTTATGCGCGCCTGGCGATGGATGGTTCGGATGACGCGGTGTTCGATACCGTCGCCGCCGGTACGACAGGCAAAGGCCGCAGCGGGGGACGCATCTGGCAGGACGAGGGCTTCCGGCTCATCCCGTTCGCGATGCTGCCGGTGCTGTGGCTGCTCGCGCGCCGCGCCGCGCCGGCGTTGCTGATGATGTGCCTGATGCTGCCGTTTCCCTCGCGCGCCGTTGACCTGTGGCGCCGGCCGGACCAGCGTGCGTATGTGGAGATCGAACGCGGCGTGCAGGCGTACCGTCGCGGTGACTTCGACACCGCCGCCGCCCACTTCGCGCGTGCCGACACCGCCCAGGCGCATTACGACCGCGGCAACGCCCTGGCGAAGGCCGGCAAACTGCCCGATGCGGTCGCCGCCTATGACACGGCCTTGCGTCGCCAGCCCGGCATGCCCGATGCGATCGCCAACCGGCGCGCGGTGCTGGCGGCGATGCGCAAGCGTCCCCCTTCCGGTGGCAAACCTCCGTCGCCGGGAGCTGGGGCAGCGAAGCCACAGCCGCAACCGCAGCCATGCGCCACGGGGGACGCAGCGTGCCGGTCCGATCGGGCGGCCACCCCGCCGCCGAATCCCAAGGGCAGCAC
>SCUY01000273.1 GCA_004322525.1 Lysobacter sp.
CTTGCATTGCGTTTTTTCAGGCGGAACTGGCTGCCAAGGAAGGTGTCGCGGCCACTCGCATCGAGCACGAAGCGCGGCCGGAAGGTGATATCGCCCTCGGGGCCACGTGCATGCACGCGGAGCGGGCGGCCATCGGGGCCGGTCTCCAGGCGCAGGGCCTTCGTGTTTTCCCGTGCGTCCACTCCACACCCGCGCGCGTGGTCGAACAGCACGCGGTCGAAGTCCTCGCGCCTGACCTGCAATGCATGGTCGAAGCCGCTGCGCAGCGCACGATTGAAATGGAAAACGTTGTAACGGTCGCCATCGACGGGGAAATCGGCGCCACGCTTCACCACCCCGATCGCGCGTACCCTGTCGAGCACGCCGAGACGTTCAAGGATGGGCATGTTCATCGGCAGCAGCGACTCCCCGATGTGGAATCGCGGATGGCTGGCTTTCTCGAGCATCACCACCGCATGCCCCGCCCGGGCCAGCAGCGTCGCGGCGGTGCTGCCGGCGGGGCCACCGCCGACGATCAGCACATCACACGTCACCGGGACATCGGTGGCAGAATTTCGCACGTCTTTCATTCTGCCGATGATACCGGCCCGGCTCCGCGCGTTCCGCTGGATCGTTCAGGCATGCCGGCTTACACAGGAACCCCGATGTCGAACCAGACCACTGCCGAAACCGAACTCGCCGAGCTGCTGGTGGAGAGCCTCAATCTCGAAAACACCGCCGCGGCCGACATCGATCCGGAGGCGCCGCTGTTCGGCGCGGGCCTGGGGCTGGATTCCATCGACGCACTGGAACTCGCGCTCGCAATCAGCAAACGCTACGGCTTCCAGCTGCGCAGCGACAGCGATGAGAACCAGCGCATCTTCGCCTCGCTGCGTTCGCTTTCCGCGCACGTGCAGGCCCACCGGACGGCCTGATCGCGATGAATGTCGTGGCCGTGCGTCTGCTGCTGAGCGCGGCCTACCCCCTGCTGGCACATGCCGCCAGCGCGACAGGCGACACGCGCCTGGCCGCGATCGCTCTGCTCGACATCCTGCTGATCCTGCTGGTGCTGCCACTGCTCGCCGGACGCGTGTGGGCCTGGGCACTGGTCGTCGCATCGGCTGCGCTGCTGTGGCGCATGCAACTGTCCACGCTGCTGCCGGTGGTGCTGCTGCTGCCACCGGTGCTTATCACCGCGTTCCTGTCATGGGGTTTCGCACGCACGCTGCGCCCCGGGCAGACACCGCTGATCTCGCGGATCGTGGCCGGCCTCGAACACTGCCCCGCTCACGACCTCGCGCCATCCCTGCGCGACTACACCCGTTCGCTGACGCGGTTCTGGGCGTTGCTGCTCGGCGGGTTGGCGCTGGCGAACCTCGCACTGGGAATCGTGGCGGTGCCCGACGGCCTGCTGGCGCGCCTGGGGCAACCCTCGCCGGTGCAGGTGCCACGGCTGATGTGGTCGTGGTTCGCGAACCTGCTCGACTACGGCATCGTCGCCGCCGTCTTTGTCATCGAATACATCATTCGCATGCGGCGCTTCCCCGACCGCCCGTATCGCTCCTTCCCCGAATTCCTCCGCCGCCTTGGCGCGCTCGGCCCCGCCTTCTGGCGTGACGTGCTGCGCTGATCTTCCGGAACGTCGCATGTCCGCTTCGACCGAACGCCTGGGCTTGTCCGAACCGTTGCCGCTGCGCATCGCCTGGACGGTCTTCAACAGCCTGCAACTGTTGTTCACTGTCACGTGGACAGCCGGTTGCATCAGCCTCGCCCTGCTCGTGCGCCGGATACTGCGCGATGAACGCGTGCCGCTGCGCATGGCCGCACGGCTGTGGGCGCCAGGCCTGCTGGGCGGCGCCGGCGCAAAGGTGGTGGTGGAAGGCGCCGACCGCGTGGACTGGGCACGCCCCCATGTACTCGTCGCGACGCATGCCTCGGTCATCGATATCTGCGCGCTGTTTCGCGCGGCGCCGATACCGCTGCGCTTCATGCTGAAGCAGGAGATGACCCGCGTACCGTTCGTGGGCTGGTATGCGAAAGCGATGGGCATGTGTTTCATCGAGCGCGAGGGGAACCGTGCATCGATGGTGAGAAGCCTGCGGGCCGCGGCGGCGATCGTGCGCGGCGGTCACAGCCTGTGTATTTTTCCCGAAGGCACGCGCAATCGCGACGGCGTGATCGGGGCGTTCAAGCCCGGCGCGTTCCAGGTGGCGATCGCGACAGGCGTGCAGGTGGTTCCCGTCGCGATGTCGGGCAGCGGCGCGATCCTGCCGCCCTACAGCTTCCGGGTGCGGCCGGGCACGATCCATGTGCGCTTCGGAACGCCCATCCACCTGCCCGACGCGCCCCCGGCCGAGGCGCGCGAACAGCTCGCCCTGCAGGCGCGCCAGCGCGTGGTCGAGATGATGGGCGCCTGCTGAGGATGGAGTTCCGGATCGACCCTTCGCATCCGGCGCTGCCCGGGCATTTTCCCGGCCGTCCGATCGTGCCGGGCGTCCTCCTGCTCGAGCGTGTGCTGGCGATGATCGAGGTCGCGCACGGCCCGCTCACGGCGCTGCGGCTGCCGCAGGTGAAGTTCCTGCAACCACTGCTGCCCGGAGAAGCCGCGCGCATCGAACTCGACGGCAGTGCACCACGCTGGCGCTTTCGCGTGCTGCGCGGCGACACCCTCCTGGCGAGTGGCGAAGTGATCGACGGCGCGGCATGAACGCGATCTGGAAGCAGCGTCCCGAGGGCGGCGGCCGCGCCGCGATTTGGATGATCCGGCAGATAAGCCGGCATGGCGGACGCCGCCTCGGCCGGTTGCTGCTGTACCCGATCACCCTGTATTTCCTCCTGCGCCGCGCGCCCGAGCGCCGCGCTTCGCGCGAGTTCCTCACCGTCGCGCTTGGTCGTCCGGCGACGCTGCCCGACATCGCCCGGCACATCCACACATTCGCTTCGACGATCCTCGATCGGGTATTCCTGCTCAGCGGACAACTCGACCGCTTCGACATTCGCACCACCGGCCTGGACGCCGTGCATGCGCAGATGGATCGCGGCCAGGGTGTGCTGCTGCTGGGTTCGCACCTGGGCAGTTTCGACGCGATGCGCGTGCTCGCCACGCGCCGCCCCAATGCGAAGATCCGCGTGGTGCTCGACAAGGCCCACAGCCGCGCGATGCAGGAGCTGCTCGACGCGCTGAACCCGGAGCTCGCGGCCAACATCATCGATGCGGGCATGAGCGGGCCGTCGATCGTGCTGGCGATCCGGGACGCCTGCGAGCAGGGGTCGGTGGTGGCGCTGCTGGTCGATCGCGCACAGGCGCACGAGCCCACCGTGAACGTGCCCTTCCTCGGCCGTCCGGCACGCTTCCCGACCTCCCCCTGGCTGATCGCGGCCATGCTGAAACTGCCCGTCGTGCTGGCTTTCAGTCTTTATCTGGGCGGTAACCGCTACCACCTGCATTTCGAGGTGTTCAGCGAGGGTCTGGTGGTAGAGCGGCATAACCGCAGCGCACGCATCGCCGAATGCGTGCAGGGCTATGTGCGCGTGCTTGAGCGCTATGCCCGGATGGCCCCGTACAACTGGTTCAACTTCTTCGACTTCTGGCGAACCGACCATGCGACTGACGAACCCCGCCCTGCTGCTGCTCCTCCCCGCACTGCTGGCGACGACCCTGCACGCGGCGCCGGCTGAGGCCATCGATACCGGCTGGATCCTGTCGAAGCTCGCGCGGCCGGCGCCGATGCGAACCGCCTTCGTCGAGCTGCGCAGTTCGCGCCTGCTCAAGAAGCCGCTGCGCATAGAAGGAGAGTACGTGCGCCCGGATGCGGACACGCTGGTCCGCGACGTCCGCCTGCCATATGCCGAGACCTCCACGATCCGCGCGGGCAAGGTGACGATCCGCCGCGGCGGCAGCGCCAGTACCTATTCGCTCGACCGCGCGCCGGAACTCGCCGGCATGCAGGCGAGCTTCGGCGCACTGCTGAGCGGCGATCGCACGGAACTCGAGCGCCATTTCCGCATCGGGAGTGATGGCAGCCGGGAGCGCTGGACCTTGCGGCTGGAACCCCGCGATGCCGCAATGGCCCGCCGCGTGCGCGGCATCGCGCTGTACGGTCGCGGCGCCGAACTGCGTTGCATCGAGACCCGGCCGGTGGCGGGAGAAATCCAGCGCACGCTGATGGCCGGTGCGGCGCGTTCGGCCGGCGGCATCGCCGATGCCACGTCACTGGCCGCGCTGTGCCACGGCGACAGCCAGGCACGATGACGCCCCGGCTTCGCATTTCGCTCGCGCTGGCCTGGCTCGCGCTGCTGGCGTTGCTCGGCTGGGTCGCCGGCCGTGGGCTCGACCTCGGCGGCGACCTGCGCAAGTTCATGCCCGCGCCGCAGACCCCGGCGCAGCACCTGCTGATCGACGAACTGGGCGAAGGCCCGGGCGCGCGCCTGCTGCTGGTGGCGCTGGACGGCGCGCCTCCGCCGGCGCTGGCCGTGCAATCGCGCGCGCTCGCTGCCCGCCTGCGCAAGACGCCGCGGATCGCACTGGTCGCCAATGGGGATGCCGACCTCTCGGCCGTGCCCGAACGCCTGCGCCCGTACCGCTACCTGCTCACCGCCGACGCGCCCGCCCGGCTCACCGCGCCGGCGCTCGCGAGCGAGCTGCAGTCGCGCGTAGCCGATCTGGGCTCACCCGCCGCCTCGCTCATCGAGCCGCTGCTGGAGCGCGACCCGACGCTGGAAATGCTGCGCCTGGCTGAACGTTGGCAGCCGGCGGCTTCGCCGCAACGCATCGACGGGGTCTGGTTCAGCCGCGACGGCCGCCGCGCGCTGCTCGCCGTGCAGACCGGCGCCGCGGGGTTCGATCCCAAGGCGCAGGAACTCGCTGTGGCCGATATCCGCGTGGCGTATTCGGCGGTGCGTGCAAGCGGCCCCGGCCGGCTGGTGGTGACCGGGCCGGGTGCGTTCGCGGTCGAAGTCGCCGGGCGCACGCAGCGCGAGGCGAGCCTGATCGGCGTAGTGGATTCGATCTGCTTCGCGCTGCTGCTGTGGATCGCCTATCGCAGCTGGAAGGCACCGCTGCTCGGCGCGCTGCCGCTGGCGACAGCCGGCCTCGCGGGCCTCGCCGCCGTGGCGCTGGCCTTCGACGGCGTGCACGGCATCACCGTCGCCTTCGGCTTCACCCTGATCGGCGTCGCCCAGGACTACCCGATCCACCTCTTCAGCCACCAGCGCCCCGGGGTCTCGCCATGGGCCAGCGCGCGGGCGCTGTGGCCGACGCTCGGCACCGGCGTCGCGTCGACCTGCATCGCCTACCTCACGTTCCTGGTTTCGGGCGTGGAAGGCCTGCGTCAGCTCGCCGTGTTCACCATCGTCGGGCTCGGCAGCGCCGCGCTGGCCACCCGCTTCCTGCTGCCGGCGCTGATCGACCCCGCACCCCGCGACGTCGCCCGTTCGCCCGGCCTGCGCCGGCTGTGGTCGCGGATCGAGCGCTGGCCCCGCTTGGGCGTCACCGGCGGGCTGCTGCTCGCACTCGGGCTGTTCGCGGCGGCCCGGCTGGCGCCCGGTGCGTTCTGGGAAAACGACCTGTCGAAACTCACCCCGGTGCCTGCGGCGTCGCTCGCTCAGGACGAGGCGCTGCGACGCGAGCTCGGCGCGCCGGACGTGCGCTATCTCGTCACCCTGCATGGCCGCGACGTCGAACAGGTGCTGCAGGCGAGCGAGCGGCTGGTGCCGGTGCTCGACCGCCTGCGCGCGCAGCAGGCGATCGCCGGCTACGACCTCGCGGCACGCTACCTTCCCAGCGCCGCCACCCAGCGCGCGCGGCAGGCGGCCTTGCCCCGCCGTGAAGCCCTGTCGGCAACCCTGCGCACCGCACTCGCCGACAGCCCCTTCCTGCCCGATGCCTTCAACGGCTTCGTCGACGATGTCGCCACCGCGCGCACCGCGACGCCGCTGCGGGCGCGCGACCTCGCCGGCACGCCGCTCGCCGGCAGTGTCGAGGGTCTGCTGATCGAACGCGGCGGCCAGGCCACGGCGCTGGTCACGCTGACCGGTCTCGACGACCCCGCCGCCGTGGCCACCGCCCTCGCCGGCCGCAACGCGCAGCTGATGGACCTGAAGGAGGCATCGGAGACGCTCGTCGCCGCCTATCGGGGCCGCGTGCTGTGGGCACTCGCGCTCGCCGCGGTGCTGCTCACGATCACCGTCTTCGTGGTGCTGCGCTCGCCGCGCCGCGTGGTGCGCGTGCTGGCGCCGATGGCCCTGACCACGCTGGTCATCCTTGCCGTGCTGCGCGTGCTGGGTGTCGAGTTGAACCTGTTCCACCTCGTCGCGTTGATCCTCGCCGCCGGGCTCGGTCTGGACTACGCGCTGTTCTTCGACCATGCAGGCGACGATCCCGACGAACAGGTGCGCGCGCTGCATGCGATCGTCGTCTGCAGCCTGACGACCCTGCTCGTGTTCGCGCTGCTCGGCCTGTCGAGCATCCCGGTGCTGCGCGCCATCGGCCTCACGGTCGCGGTCGGCGTGGTATCGAACTTCGTGCTCGCGTTGCTGATCGTGCGCGGCCGCACCATGACGGTGACCACGTGATCGCGATGGGCGCGGCGGTGGACGGGCGTGAAGCGATCGCACGGCTGGTGCCGCACCAGGGCCGCATGTGCCTGTGGCAGCGGGTGGCGGCCTGGGATGCGCGACGCATCGTGATCGAAGCCTTCGACCACGGCGATCCGGCGCATCCGCTGCGCGACGATGACCGCCTGCGCGCCTTGCATCTGTGCGAGTACGGCGCGCAGGCGATGGCGGTGCATGGGGGGCTGCGCGCGCAGCTCGACGGCGGGGTCGCGCGGCCCGGGCTGCTGGTCGCCCTGCGGGCGATCACGCTGCACTGCGCACGCCTCGATGATCTCGACGGGCCGCTCGAGGGCGAGGCCGAGGCGCTGGTGGAGAGCGACGCCGGCTGGCAGTACGGCTTCGTGATCCGGCATGCCGGCGCGGTGATCGCCGAAGGCCGCGCCGCGGTGATCCATCCCCCCGCCTGAGCGATCGGCGACACTGCCACCTCGCCACGGAGTACCCGCATGAGCCCAGCCCCACGACGCGCACTGGTGACCGGCGGCAGTGGTGACATCGGCGGCGCGGTCTGCCGCCAGCTGGCCGCCGACGGCGCGCACGTGATCGTGCATGCCAACACCGGCATCGAACGCGCGCAGGGCGTCGTGGACGCGATCCTGGCCACGGGTGGTTCCGCGGAGTCCGTGGCCTTCGACGTGGCCGATGCCGAAGCCGCGGCGGCGGCGATCGAAGCACTCCTCGCATCCGGCCCGGTCCAGATCGTCGTCAACAACGCCGGCATCCATGACGATGCGCCGATGGCGGGCATGAGCCGCGAGCAGTGGACACGCGTCATCGATGTCTCGCTGCACGGTTTCTTCAACGTGACGCAACCGCTGCTGCTGCCGATGGCGCGCACGCGCTGGGGACGGATCGTCAGCATGTCGTCGGTGGCGGCCGTCACCGGCAATCGCGGGCAGGCCAACTACGCGGCGGCCAAGGCCGCGCTGCACGGTGCGAGCCTGTCGCTCGCGAGGGAGATGGCCAGCCGCGGCATCACCGTCAACGTGGTCGCGCCGGGCGTCATTGCCGGACACATGGCCGACGCGGCTTTTCCGCCCGGGATGATCAAACAGATCGTGCCCGCCGGGCGCGCAGGCAAGCCGGAGGAAGTGGCTGCGCTGGTCGGCTTCCTGTGCTCGGACGCGGCCTCGTATGTGAACGGGCAGGTCATCGGCGTGAACGGTGGCATGGCCTAAGCCGTCAGTGCCGCGCCGGCACAGCCAGGCGATGCACGCGCGGTTCATCGCGATGCCCCAATGATGGCCACCGACTGCAGGAGGCCGCCATGCCCGTTCGCTCCGTCATCTTCGCCATCGTCCTCGCCGCTGGCCTCGCGGCCTGCGCCAGTGCCTCGCGGGTAATGATCTCCGACCCGCGACCGCCGATCCCGGTCGAGCAGGTGCGTGTGTATACCCAGCCGCCGGCCGGGCGCTATGTGGAGATCGCGCTGCTCGACGCCCGCAGCGGCGAGTTCACCTATGGGGCGCAGAACCGCAATGACACCGTGATCGGCAAGCTGCGAGCGGAGGCCGCACGGCTCGGAGCGAACGGCGTGCTGCTGCAGGAGATGGGCCAGATGCCATCGTCCGGGGGTGTCGGCATTGGAGTGGGCGGTGGCAGCGGCGGGCGCCACGGCGGGTTCGGCGGCGGAATCAGCGTAGGCGTAAGCCCGCCGAAGCAGACCGCGCGTGCGATCGCGATCTACCTGCCCGACGCGCGCTGACGCAACGCAGGCAGCACACCTCAGGCGGAGTGCGCCGCCGTCTGCGCCGTCGCAAGCGCCACGTACCAGCTCGCGTCCAGCAGCGGCGTCGCGGCAGACTGCAGGCGATCACCGAGCAATGCCACCAGGCCGTGGTCGTCGATCGCCGGATGCTCCTGCCGTGCATGCCGCCACAGTTCCAGCGCGAGCGTATGCATGCGCTCGACATCGCCCTGCGTGCGGGCGACGAATGCCGGCTCGTCGAGTGGGTCGCGCAGCTGGCGGTTGAGTTCACGGAACCAGTCGATACGGTACTGGTCGAGCCCGCGGCCGTCGGGCGGCTGCAGGTCGACGCCGCGCGCGGCATTGCGATCACCCCAGTCGCGCAGCAGCGCCTGCATCGCCACGTTGAGCGCGCTGGCCTGCGTGAACTGCGGGCGCAGCGCACCGAGCACCGGCAGCGAGGCCTGGTGGCCCGCGAAGTAGAGCGGCGCCAGCAATGACCAGTAGAAGGTGTAGTCCCAGATCAC
>SCUY01000038.1 GCA_004322525.1 Lysobacter sp.
GGCGTCCAGGGAGAATCAGCACGCTCAATTTTTCTTCATGTCGAAATGCATTTTCTTTTTCGACATGAAGGCCGCATCATGTCTACGCCATCGACATGAGCGCCCGCATGGATCCCCGGCTGCCCTTCAACGACCTGCCTCCGCTTCCTCCGCCGGTCGAGCTCGAAACCCGTGACCTGCTGAAGGCCTGCATCGACGCCCACAAGGCGCTGGCCTCGCTGCGTCAGGCGACGGGCCACCTGCCCAATCCGGCGGTGCTGATCAACACCATTCCGATCCTGGAGGCGCAGGCGAGCTCCGAGATCGAGAACATCGTGACCACCACGGACGAGCTGTTCCGGTACGCGGACCACTTCGAGGCAGCCGGACCCGCCACCAAGGAAGCCCTGCGCTACCGCAGCGCGCTCTACGAAGGCTTCCAGTCGCTGGCCACGCGCCCGCTGTCGACCCTCACCGCCGAGGTGGTCTGCACCCGCATCAAGAACGTCGACATGCAGGTCCGCCGCGTGCCCGGCACCGCGCTGGCGAACCAGCAGACCCGTGAAGTGATCTACACACCGCCCGTTGGCGAAGCGCTTTTGCGCGAAAAGCTCGCCAACTGGGAGCGCTTCATCCACAACGAGCGCGATATCGACCCGCTGATCCGCATGGCGGTGGCGCACTACCAGTTCGAGGCCATCCATCCCTTCACCGATGGCAACGGCCGCACCGGGCGCATCCTCAACCTGCTGATGCTCGTCGAGCAGGACCTTCTCGACGAGCCCGTGCTCTACCTTTCGCGCTACATCAATGAGCGCAAGTCCGATTACTACCGCCTTCTTCTCGGCGTCAGCCGTGACCAGGCGTGGGCGGAGTGGGTGGCTTACATGATCGACGCCGTAGCCGACACCGCCCGGTGGACCACCGCGAAGATCGACGGGATCCGCCGCCTGCACGGCGAGGCCTGCGACTGGATCCGCACCAACCGGCCTCGCACCTACAGCCGCGAACTGGTCGATGTGCTGTTCAACCAGCCCTACTGCCGCATCCAGAACGTGGTCGACGCGGGCATCGCCAAGCGCGAGACCGCCGCCCGCTACCTGCGGGATCTGGTCGACATTGGCGTGCTGCAGGAACAGCGCCTCGGCAAGGAAAAACTGTTCATGCACCCGGCCTACCTGCGGCTGCTGTCTGCGAACGACCACGCCCCGCAGCAGTACGCGCTGCCAGCCGCCGAGGCGCGCCCGTGAGCCGCTACGACGACCTCGATCGGGAGGCCCTCGTCCGCCTGTTGGAACGGCGCGATGCCGAACGCCAGCTGGGTCTGGTGTGGGAGCGCGACGAGATCGAAGCCGAGCGCGCACTCAACAATGACTACGTGGCGCTCGATCTCGACCCGGCCCTCAGCCACGGTGAGGCGCCATGGGGCAACCTCATCATCGAGGGCGACAACTACGACGCCCTGCGCGCGCTGCGCGCCACCCACAAGGGCGCGATCAAGTGCATCTACATCGACCCTCCGTACAACACCGGCAACCGCGACTTCGTCTACAACGACCGCTTCGTCGACCGCACGCACCGTTTCCGCCACTCGCTGTGGCTGGAGTTCATGTACCGACGGTTGGTGCTCGCGAAGGAGTTGCTGGCCTACGACGGGGTTATCTTCGTCAGCATCGACGACAACGAGATGTTTCGGCTTGGGATGTTGATGGAGCGGGTGTTTGGGGAGGACAACCGCTTAGGCGTTCTTATTTGGAAGAACGTCACGGACAACAATCCTAGTCGTGTAGTGACGGAGCATGAGTACATCCTTTGCTATGCAAGAGACAAAGACGCTCTGGAGCCCGCATGGAAGTCGACGGATGTGGTGAAAAAAGATGCGATGTTGGCAGTCCAAACCGAGCTGCTCGCGCGCACGAGCGACCCCAGTGAACTTCAGCGCGAATACACGAGCTGGTTCAGAGCGAACAGAGAGCAGTTGGCCCCACTGGATAACTACAAGTACATAGACGCTGGCGGCATCTATGCAGGAAGCCGAAGCGTTCATAACCCGGGGAAGGAAGGCTACCGGTATGACGTTCTGCACCCAGTCACGGGCCTGCCGTGTAAGCAGCCACTGATGGGCTACCGATTCCCGCCGGAAACCATGAATGCCCTTGTGGAAAATGGGCGAGTTCTCTTCGGCGATGACCAGACCAAGTTGGTCGAGCTAAAAGTCTACTTAAGCGACTACCGCGAAAAGCTTGCGAGCGTCCTTGAGCTTGATGGGCGCGCCGGCGCGAATGAGGTCCGCAGCGTGTTTAGCGGCGATAAGGTGTTCAACAACCCAAAGCCGGCTGCATTGGTGGAGCGTCTGCTCTCGTTCGTCCTGGCAGGCGGCCAGACGGTGTTGGACTTCTTTGGGGGGTCCGGCACCACTGCTGAAGCGGTGTCCCGCCTGAATTTGCAGGACGGCGGCAACCGCCGCTTCATCCTCGTCAGCAACACCGAAGCTACCGACGAAACACCCGACAAGAACCTGTGCCGTGACGTCTGCGCCGAGCGCGTGCGCCGGGTCA
>SCUY01000274.1 GCA_004322525.1 Lysobacter sp.
TGGCGAACGCGTTGATCGCGCGCGCATGCTTGAAGATGCCGCCGATGTACCACAACGCCATCTGCGACAGCCCGCCGTAGCCATCACCGCTGAACAGGTTCTGCCCGCCCTTCGCAAGGCTCTGGTGCACGTGCATGCCCGAGCCGTTGTCGCCCACCAGCGGCTTGGGCATGAAGGTCACGGTCTTGCCGTTGCGGTGCGCAACGTTCTTGATGACGTACTTCATCGTCATCAACTCGTCGGCCTTCTGCACCAGGGTGTTGAACCGGGTGCCGATCTCGCACTGGCCGGCATTGGCGACCTCGTGGTGATGCACTTCGACCTCGATGCCGACCTCTTCGAGCGTCTTGCACATCTCCGCACGCAGGTCGTGCAGGGTATCGAGTGGCTGCACGGGGAAGTAGCCGCCCTTCACCATCGGCCGGTAACCGGTGTTGCCGCCGTCGTATTCGCGGCCGGAATTCCATGCGGCTTCTTCCGAGTCGACATGGAAGAACGTGTGGCCCATGTCGTTGGCGAAGCGAACCGAGTCGAAGATGAAGAATTCGGGCTCGGGGCCGAAGAAGGCGGTATCGGCGATGCCACTGGACTTGAGGTAGGCCTCGGCGCGCTTGGCCACGCCGCGCGGATCGCGCGAGTAGGCCTGCATGGTGGCCGGGTCGAGGATGTCGCAGACCAGCACCAGCGTCGGGTCGGCGGTGAACGGGTCGACGAAGGCGGTGGTGGGATCCGGCAGCAGCACCATGTCGGACTCGTTGATGCCCTTCCAGCCGGAGATCGACGAGCCGTCGAACATCTTGCCGTCCTCGAACAGCGCCGCCTCGACGATCGACTTCGGGTAGGTCACGTGGTGCTGCACGCCGCGCATGTCGGCAAAGCGCAGGTCGACGAATTCGATCTTGTGGTCGCGGATGAGCTTTTCGACGTTCTCGAGGGACATGGCGGCTCCAGGGGCAGGCAACGACGCGCGGTGGCGTGGACGGGTTCTCCACAGCAAGGACAGTGCCAATGCCTGGTCAGCCGCAAGCCATTGATTCTCCGATGACTGTCCGGAAGACGCGGCCGCCTTCGCACCCTTGCGGTGCATTTACAGAGCGGTTGCACCGTGATCGGGCGGCCCGGGGCGACGCCATCGACCGCGCCCCACTCGCCTGACGGGCCCCCCGGGCATCGCTATCCTGCGCCGTCCCCGTTCCGGCCCCTCCCGACATGACCGACTTCCTCGCCGCGCTGCTGCTCGGCGTCATCGAAGGCATCACCGAGTTCCTGCCGATCTCCAGCACCGGCCACCTGCTTATCGCCGAACGTTGGCTGGGCCATCGCAGCGACCTGTTCAACATCGCGATCCAGGCCGGCGCGATCCTCGCGGTGGTGCTGATCTACCGCGCCCGGCTCTGGCAGCTGGCGATGTCGTTCCTCGGCCGCGCCACCGGCGACGTGCACGGGCAGCCGCCGCGCGACTACGCGCTGAAGCTCGGCTTCGCGTTCGGTGTCACCGCGGTGTTCGGCGTGCTGGTGAAGAAAGCCGGCTTCGAACTGCCCGACGAGGTCACGCCCATCGCCTGGGCATTGCTGATCGGCGCGGGATGGATGCTGCTGGCCGAGCACCTCGCCGCGAAACGCGCGGCGGCGCTCGGCGAGCATGCACGGATCACCTGGACGGTCGCGCTGCTGGTGGGCCTGGCGCAGGTGGCGGCCGGCGTGTTTCCCGGCACCTCGCGTTCGGCGGCGACCATCTTCGTCGCCCTGCTGGCTGGCACCACCTCGCGCGCGGCGGCCACCGAGTTCGCCTTCCTGGTCGGCATTCCCACCATGTTCGCCGCCACCGGCTACGAACTGATGCACGTGATCGGCAACGGCAGTGCCGCGAACGAGGACTGGACGGCGCTGGCCGTTGCCTTCGTGGCCTCGATGCTGACCGCGTTCGCCGCGGTGAAGTGGCTGCTGCGCTATATCCAGACGCACCGCTTCACCGCGTTCGCGGTCTACCGGATCGTGCTCGGCATCGCCCTGCTGGCGCTGGTTCCTGCGGGAACCTGACGCCGGCGGGAGGCGACGGGGCCCTCAACGCGGCGTGGTGCCGGCGCCCACCGCTCCACTGCCGGGCGTCGCCGCGCCATCGGCCTGCGCCGCCACCTGTTCCTGGTGGGCATCCTCCAGCCGCAGCCGGCGCTCGGCGTCGGCCAGCGGCGTCTCGGCCGGGCATTTGGCATCCGGGAAGCCGTAGGCGCCGCGCAGCCCGAGGCCGCAGCGAGCGACTTCCTTCCATGAATTGCCCTCCAGGCCACAGCGCTTCTCGTATTCGCGCTGGAAGGCATCACGGCGGCGCACAAAACTCTCGCCGCAGCGGCGACGCGCGACGATACGTTCAAGATCATCCTGCGCGGCATTGCGGCCCTGCAGGCCGAATTCGTCGAGCTCGGCCGGAGTCAACAGACGCAGGCGCCGGTTCGGGACGGTCATCATCAGGTCGGCGACCGCGAGCGCGACGCCATGGCGCTCGAAATACTCGCGCACGCGTTCGTTGATAGCGCGCAGCTCGTCATTGAGTTCGGCGCGCGACGTCGCGTTGGAGCGGTCGCGCATCAGGCGGTGCACTCCCACGTCACCGTCGACCTTACGGTCGTCCGCCGCGGCGAGTACGAGCACGCAGGCGCTGTGACACATCGCGCCTTTGCGCACGCGTACCGTCCAGCGGGTACTGGCCAGCGCATCGCCGGCGCGGATCGCTTCCTCGATATGCCCGCCGGCCGAGTCGATGTCGAGGATCCGCTCGGGAAGGTCCATGCGCTGCGCCATCGCACCGACGCGCTCGACCAGCGCGGTGAAGCCGGCATCGATGCGCCCGCTGTACTGCAGGCGGACGAGCCCGGTGGACGCGCAGGTCGACATCGCATCGACGAGGCTGAAGAATTCGAGGCTGTCGAGCCGGCGCGGCGGATCGTCGCGGTCATCGCGCTCGCAACTGACCTGCGCATGGCCGCTGCCGACGCGTGCCGCGGGCCAGCGTGTGGTGCCCAGATCATCCGCGGGCTGCGGCTGCGGCACGTCGAGGGCGGGAATGTGGGCCGCAGGTTTTTCTTCGCCGAGCGTCACCGGCACGCGTGCCGCCGGCTCGGGCGCCGGCGTGCAGGCGGCGAGCAGCAGGCTCGCGATGCCCGCCGCGATCGCTTCCCGCATTCCTCTCCCCTGCCACCACGCTCGCATCACTGGCTCCCGCGCATCCGACGACGCCCTGCCGGCGCTTCGGACAGAATCATGTCCGCCAGCCGATGAATGCCCGCTGCGGACCCCCCGGAACTTCTATCGGCCGGAAACGTCAGCCCTGCACCGACGCATTGAGCGAATAGGTGGCATGTGATGCCGCCTCGGCGAGCACATGGCCGTGCATGGCGCGGAAGACATCGGCTGCCGTGAAGCGCCCGGGTACGTCGAGCCGCTCGACATCGAGCGCGAACACGCGGAAGAAGTAGCGGTGCAGGCGCAGATCATTGGGCGGCGGGAACGGGCCGTCATAGCCGCGCCAGTCACCCGCCATCGCGGGGTCGCCCGCGAACCAGCCGGTGTAGTCATTGAGCCCCTGGCGGCTGCGGGCGGGGCCCGCCGGGTCGGGCTTGCCATGCGGCACCACGCCCTCGCTGCAGGCGCCGGCGGCGATCTCGCGCACGCCCGCCGGGATATCGACCATCACCCAGTGCACGAAGTCGCAGCGCGGCTGCTCGACCGGGATCC